>JAPCJV010000138.1 GCA_027886785.1 Nitrososphaerota archaeon
CCCCCTAGGGGATCGCAAGCGGGAGGAGGATTTCCATAAATGGCTCATTTCAAGCTTAATTTGGTTCTAACAGCTACTAACAACCCGGTGGAAGCTCTTCAGGGGGATTCTTCTCTTTGAAGCAGAATGCCACTGCCCTAAACCTTCATTGCTTTATTTTTCCATTTCACTCGCGATCGCGCAGCGGTGCATAATCTCGGTACCGTTTAGTTTGAAACGAGCTCTGTTTTCCCGTTCTGTACTCCCTGATATTATTCAGGTGTCGGAACAAAGGATGCTCGGGTATGAGGAATAAACCGATCACTCCTTTGAATGCGGTTAGGAGGTTCAAGTCTGAACATCGATAATAAAATAGGAGTGATCTAAATGATTCGCGTTTGAATTTATCCCCACGAATGTTAATTTCAATCCGCTTAAGCTATTAACTCATAGAAAGAACACGCTTTAATATCGTATTTGGGCTGTAAGTTCAATCAGGAGTTTTTTGGCATGGTTGCAGAGAAAGTAATGCACTTCCAGGGAAAGAACAAAGATTTGACACAGCTGTCGCAACAGATCGAACAACAGCTCAAGAGCGATGGGTACAAGACGCAACTTGCAACGAAGCCAGTAGGAATTGTTATTCAGGCGCAAAAGGCGGGGATACTGCGCGACATTATCACTGCGGATAGGGCTTTCACGATTCTGATCACTGGAGACTCGAATGATTTTACGGTTCATATTGGAATTGGCAAGTGGGTCCAGAATCTGGCAGTCGCTGCAGCCGAAGCCATTTTGTTATCTATTCTCTTTCTTGCAGTCGATGTCCCGGAAATGCTCTGGACGACCCACGTGGAGGGACAGATTGCAAAGCAGATACAGCAGATTGTGGGCTAATTATGGCCATTTCTTTGCTCGATTCAGCACCAATAAGCATCATGTAAGCGATTTACGAATACAAACGCAATTAAGCCGACGACGGCGACAATGCCAACAGATCAAGATGAAAAGAGTAGGGCAGACTTCTACCTTCATGTGTAATCTTTGATGAGTTCCTTCGCTTCCGGCACCGAATAATTCACCTAGCCGTCGCGGAGCTCCGTCCGGGAACACAACATCGGGATAACACTCAGCCAAAGGCAATGAATAGCTTCAAGATAGGAAGAGTATCCTTGCCTTTCTGAGTGAGCGCGTCGAAATTTTCAACATAGATCCTGAAGAGACAAGAAGAATCTACGACGAGGTTCCTTTTTTGGCACATCTCTAGTCTTAATGAAAAGATCGAAACTCCTGAAGTACATCGAAAAAGTAGAGACAACTTTTTCGCAGATCCTGGTGAGCGATAGGCTATTAAGATCTGGACGACTAGTTCCTGGCTCGCAGAAACCTGAAAATGAAGATGGAGATCTATGGATTCAAAGCTTCGGTGTATAAAAACGGCGATTGGTTCGTAGGTGAGATCCCGGAGCTACATGTGCATGATCAAGCAAAAAGTCTGCGCGAACTCGAAGAAGAGTTGAAGGATGCTGTGGATACAGCGGTCGCTTTTTCGCTGCAACGAAAGAAGGCTCCCAGGCTCTCAGAAAACAATTTGCCCGAGCCTAAGGTCAGGAATGCACCATCCCTAGAATCAGACCAATAAAGAGCATCCACCAATTCAAGTTCGACTTCCAATCCGATTAACGTAACCTCATCCTTAACGACTGCCCTAATTCCCCCGCCTTCGACAACCACTTATTAAATAATTACTATTGTTGCGGTAATCGCTGTAATTGTAGTCGGCACTATTGTCAGCAGGAGACGAAAGCCCTCAATGCCAGAAAATGCGGCTCGATCGAAACCCTGAAAGTGGGCGTCCTAAGCTAGTCCTTGTGGCAGTTTTTTCCGGATTAACCTGGTTTCGGTTTCTTAGCTTCAGAATTCGCGAAAAAAAGTGCGAAGTACGGTGGAATCAAGCCTAGTTCATTCCTTGCGATTCCGCGTACGATTCCGAAATACTCGTTTCTGAAATAGAGGCTGTGCGTACCGATCAAATCAAATCCACCCCGGTCATCTCCGATTTGGAATCTGAGACAGCTGAAATTTACAATTTCATAAAATCAATTCAGGAGGACATATTGAGAGGGATAGATAATGGATTGGACGCTTTCGGAGATAACGTGCGTACTGTATTCTATTCAGAAATGGAGAAATACTATCAATTTGACCGAAACAAGATTCTCGAGCACTCTGAGGAATTTGTCAAAGCAATATCTAGATTTTTTACTGTGGGATCATCTCTAGTTGAAAGATCGATCGGTAGAGAAATCTTGAAGGTTTTCGATATTCCTCTTTGTCCGTCGCTAAACTATTTCTCTGCATTGGAGATTGTGAAAAGATATCCAAGCCTCTCTCAATTCAGAAACTCTGGCCCAAAAATTGAAAACTAGATATGAGATTGCGGAATTGTCAAGTTTCGATCGGGGAGCTTAGGATTCCCGATCTATACTTCTGCTCTTAGGGCAGCTATATATTTCGTTTCGAATGCTTTCACTGAGGACTCTGCTTTTGGATGCGGCTCCTCCAAGAAGAGGAAAAATCGTTCGCGGAGATTATGAGAAATTCTATTCGTGAAGGATTGGGTGGAGTTATTGGAAAAAGCGGGATGGAAGCCGTCTACATAAATTTCAAGCTAAATGATTGTCTCATGAATCCGAAAGCAACTCACGCCTCGCTTTTGCCAGCTTTCAAAGATCATGGATCTGAGATTCTTGAAAAAGCTGTGATGAAAGAATTGTATAGGAAGATTAACGAGCGATATGAGCCGGATCTTCCATTCAGCTACGAAGCTCTCTTCCACAAAGCTCGAAAACTATTCGTCGGGAAGCAAATCAAGGACAGGTAAAATGTCAGCAAACAGTAGCGCCCAAAAATATCTGGACGTCTTGCTCGGATCGGATGTTCGTGCCGATCTTGTCGCCCTCTTTCACAGAAACCCAGGTTTAATAGATACGGCAGAAGGGATTTCCAGGAGAATTGGGCAGGTCCACAAAGCAGTTCAGGCTGATCTCGATGAATTAGCTGTGGTCGGACTCCTCTCCAAGAAAAAATTTGGTAATCAGGAGGTGTTCTACTTGAACCACGCAAAGGATCTGGAGATTCAAGATTCGATCGCCACGCACCTCCAAAGCGTAAAACCATCAGCTTGAGAGGTCAAGTAGGTTTGCCTCGAATAAAATCAGGGATTACAGAGCTTGATTCGATGCTAATGGGAGGGTTCATGGAGAACGACGCCGTGATGCTCGCCGGATCTGCAGGCGCAGGAAAGACAACGCTCGCGCTGCAATATCTCGTAAGTGGGATAGTGAATTATTCAGATCCTGGAATCTATGTGACCTTTGAACAGCTTCCGGATCAGATCTACAGGGATGCCAAGAACTTAGGCTGGGATCTGCGGAAAATGGAAGAAGAAAACCAGCTCAGGGTGATATGCACATCGCCAGATCTCATGTTCACGACTGAAGATGGAGAGAGCATTATCGATTTTCCCATCGATGAAATCCGTCCCAAGAGAATCGTAATCGATTCGCTCAGTCATCTTTCAATGTTTTCGGAGGGGAAAAACTTCAGATTAGAAACATACAGACTTGTCTCTTGGTTGAAAATGAAGAATCTGAGTTCGCTCTTGCTGTGGGAGACCTCCAACATTATGGGACAATTATCATCGATTTCGGATAATGGCTTGAGCTTTTTGGTCGACTCTATAATTCTCCTCAAGCCGGTGGAAATTGATTCAACGATTCGCAAGGCGCTTGTCATTCTCAAGATGCGGGGATCAGATCACGACAAGAAGTTGAGGGAGTACGAGATTACTTCAAAGGGGATCGTTGTTGCGGCACCGTTCGCGAATTATGAGGGAATAATGAGCGGCAATGCGAGAAAGGTGGTCGTGCTTGAGCAAGCAACGCAAAATTTTACCGATGCTTTCAGTAGAAAGAGACACTAGCCAACATGAAGCTACACTTAACAGCGAAGTTACTCGGCGGGGTAGCTCCACCCATCTTTGCTTTGGTGGCTGTAGTCTTGCTCTTTACTAATCGTTCCAGCGCAGTGTTCGGAACTCCACTGCTTGCGACGATTCTTTACGTTGCCTTTGTAGGCGCAATCTACCTGTTGGTTTCTTTCATTTCCGCACTGTCATATGTTCGCAGCGGTAACGTGAGTTTTCTTCTCTTGGGGTCGTCTCTCGTCATCGGTGGATGCTCGGCTATATTGACATTCTCACTCTCGAGCGCCCCCAATTACAGTGTAACAGTAGCCAATCTTGGATTCTTAATTTCGGCGTTTCTCAACTTTGTCTCAGCCCTAAACGTCTATGCTAGAGTACGCAATTCTACAGATGGAAGAACTCTGAACCAGAACAAGAAATGGATCGGCATCCCAATCATTGTTTATTCGACTTTTGCCGCACTTTCCGTCCTAATTGCAGTTTTGGCCCTTAGTGGTGCAACTCCGCCTTTCTTCGTGCAGGGAGTTGGTGGAACTGTACTTAGACAGGAAGTAGTCGCTGCCTGCGTGGCTTTGTTCGGGATTTCTGCATTGATTTTTCTTAAAATGTCTCGTGAGTCACACTCTGATATTTTGTTTTGGTATAGCGGAGGACTTGCTATGCTTTCGCTCTGTTTCTTCGTGGCTTTCTCCCTGAGTGTTGTCGGGGGAGAACTCTCGTGGACAGGAAGAATTGCCCAGTATCTTTCAGGCATTTACTTCCTCATGCTTGTATTGTCCTCGATCAGGGGATCCAGAAAGATCCCGAAGGAAAACTCATTGCAAGAGAAGGTCACGGAAATTGCCCCAGAACGAAGGTGACACTACGAAGGGATCGTAAGGCAACCGAAAGTACGGAAGAAATCTCCGAGACTAGAATCATAAACAGAAAGTCAGTTTTGTGAGCTTTTGATTTACAAGCTGGAGACATTTCATTCGAGAGTCTCCCTAGGATCCTTAAGTATGGTATAACTTGGCCTTGCTTTCTGGATCATCTTATTGATCGACGGTAGTTGTCGTTTTAGTATTGCAAAAAACGCTACTCTGATTATTTTCTTTTCTTTGGTGTTCGTTCTTCCATCGTTGTTCAGTTTCTCGATGCCGACATTTGCAACGAGCGGAGGCTCGTATAATTACTACCAACACGGCGGCTATGACGTGTGTTCGGCGACGGGGTGTGGCACCCCTACTGTTTATCCGATATTGGTCGTCCAAGGCAGCTGGGTCGTCCCCAAAATCGCGAGTTGTCCCGCTTCCGGGTTAGTATATGCCAATTATCTAGTCGGAATAGATTACTTCGCCAATGGAGTGAGAAATGGTGGAGGAGTTCATTTTGGTTGCAGCTCGGGGGTGGCATTTTATTCCGGGATAATTTTTGAGGCGGGCTCTTCGTTAGTTTTGGGGGGACCCCGTCCGGTGCAACCCGGAGATCATATGAGCGTCAAGATCTCCTTCAATCCCACAACTAGCAAGTTCACCGTAGCTTTGAAAGATACAACTCGGGCTTGGACGTACAAGCCGGCCGCCATCAGCGATCCGAGTGCTACCAGAACCGCCGGATTGTTTGTATTGGCGAGGGACTGCGACACAAGCATTTGTCCTATCCCTAATTTTGGGGTTCTAACGACGTCAGGCGATTTTGTCACACTAGCCCCGACTCTGACTTCTACCACTGGGACAAAGGGTTCGCTGGGCCACTGGCTTGCATCCACTAGTTCCCAGACAACGAGTGCTACAGTATACACTCTCGTCCTGACTGATCTTGATACATCGAACTCCCTTGCGACGCCTGCCTCAATATCCTCCTCAAGCACGGGCTTTAGTATCACGTTCAACAATCCAAGCTGATCTGGTGTTTTAGGGTCAACAAGGATCGGAGGATCATGGATCTGCTGAGAAGGATTACA
>JAPCJV010000139.1 GCA_027886785.1 Nitrososphaerota archaeon
AGGAGAAAGACATCTCCGGAATTGGATATTTAAGATGTAAAGAGGCTGCTTGCACCATCGGAATCCGGATATCACATTCTTACCTTTGCAACGAGAAACCCAAAATACAGGCCCGAACATTGTCTTCCGGTTATTGAAGCAAAAAAACCGGAAACCGAATAATTTGGATTCGGTCCGCATGGGCCTGACTTTTGATGATGTTCTCCTCGTTCCCAAATATTCGACGATCAGATCTCGAAAGGATGCCTCCACGAAAACTCGCCTGACTGAAAAGATCGAGCTCAATGTTCCGATCATTTCCGCCAACATGGATACGGTAACCGAATCCACCATGGCGATCGCGATGGCGCGTGAGGGAGGCATTGGGATAATTCATCGATTCATGAGTGTCGAAGAGCAGGCGGCACAAGTTTCGATGGTGAAACGAACAGAATCGATCCTAATCGAAAAGCCGTACGCTCTAAATGAGTCTGCAACGATCCAGGATGTGAAGCAATTAATCCGAGACCGGAAAGTAGGTGGCATCCTGATCATAGACGATGCAGGGAAACTGAAAGGAATCGTCACCTCGCGGGATCTGCGGTTCATAGATGCCGCAGAAAGTACCAAAGTAACCTCCGTAATGACCAAGAGATCCGAGCTTATTGTCGCCCCGAAAAAGACGACCATCGATCGGGCTCGAGAAATCATGCAAAGGTCCAAGATTGAGAAGTTGCCTTTGGTAGACCAAAAAGATCGGCTCGTTGGTTTGATTACCGCCAAAGATATTCTAAAGCGCAAGGAATTCCCCTTCTCAAGCAAGGATTCCAAAGGTAGACTTCGAGTGGGTGCCGCAGTGGGAGTGAAAGGAGATTTCCTGGAAAGAGCGGAGAAACTTAGAGAAATGGAAGTCGATGCACTGGTTTTGGACATTGCGCACGGCCACAGTTCCCATGCTCTGGAAGCTATTCAGAAGATCAAAAAAGATCTTGGAAAGGAAATTCCGCTTATCGCGGGAAATGTTGCGACAAAGGAAGGTACTGAAGATCTCATAAGGGCAGGAGTTGACTCTGTGAAAGTGGGGGTGGGCAGCGGCTCCATTTGCATCACCCGAATCGTCACGGGTTCCGGCGTTCCTCAATTGACCGCTATCGCAGATTGCAGTTTTGTAGCACGCGATTCGGGCGTCACATTAATTGCCGATGGCGGTATTCGAAATTCCGGCGACATCACAAAGGCTCTTGTTGCCGGGGCGGACAGCGTGATGATCGGCAGCTTACTTGCGGGGACGGATGAGAGTCCCGGCGAAATTGTGTATCGTGGGAACTATAGATACAAAGTGACCCGAGGTATGGCCTCAGCATCAGCTAGGAGAGATCAACTGGAAGTCGACAAAAATGAAAGCGTCCAATCTGACTCTGAATCCTCGGAATCAAACGAAGTGGGCTTGATTGATTACGTTCCGGAAGGAGTCGAAGCCATAGTTCCTTACAAGGGTGGAGCGGTCAATGTGATCCGGCAGCTCGTGGGCGGATTGAAAAGTGGATTGAGTTATTGCGGGGCAGCAAACCTGGAAGAGCTGCGGAAAAACGGCGAATTCATGAGAATCACCGATGTAGGGCTCAAAGAATCGAACCCCCACGATGTAGAAGGAATCTAGCGAACAATCAAAACGTTCGTTTTCGCCGAGTTTGCGACCCCGGAAGCCACGCTCCCGAGAAAAAGAGATCTCAATTTTCCCAGTCCCCGGTTTCCAACGACAATGAGGTCGTACGCCCCCTTTTCTGCTTCATCAGAAAGCGCTCTTGCCACATCAACATAATTTGAAACTTTCCCTGTTGAAGTGATTCCGCTAGATCTCAAGAGATCCGCGGCCTCGTCCGCAAGCTCTTTCATTTCTTTTTCCCACCGATCGACGTCAGCTCCGACGATTCCTTCCGGCGCCATGGGTATGTTGACTACGCTGAGAGGATCTACTTCTGCTTTCATTTTCTTCCCGAAATCCAGAAGAAACTCAAGAGCCTTGCGGCTTTCGGGAGAGCCGTCGAAGCCCAGGAGGATTTTGAACACTCCCTCGATTCTCCTCTTCATGATCAGGACCGAGCATTTTGCTTCTTTTGCAACTTTGGTCGAAACGCTTCCCATAAGCAGACTCTTCAATCCGCTCATACCCCGGCTTCCGAGCACCACCAAATCGTAATTTCGCGTGCGAGAGGCCTTCAAAATTTCTCCAGAAATATCCGGTGACTCGACGAGAATCGCCTCCGATTCAAAATTCCGGTCTCTAATTATATTGAGACGCCTTTCCAAAAGATCGACTGTTTTCTTTCTGGTGGCAGCTGCGTCAGTGCCTCTCGCATTATCGCCCTGAGAAGGGATCAAAACGGAGGTGCCCCCGATCACAGGGTCTATGAGAGGAGCTGAAGATGGGATGTTTCCCTGCGGTTGTCTCACATAGATCAGATCAATGTGAGAGGAATATTTTTCCGCAATTTTCATCGCGACGTTGAGAGAATAATCTGAGTTCTCAGAACCGTCTGTCGCCACCAGAATTTTCGCAATGCGAATCTCCAGCTCCTTCGCGCCTCACAAAATCCACAAAGAAAAGCGGGATAAGAGCATTGTGGCGTTCGCCGAATTATCGGTGCTCAATTTCGGCCGACAATTCAAACCAAGATTGTTGACAGTTCTGGTAATCATAGAAGCTGGGTATTGGAAACCGCTCCAGTGACCACTATTTTGAATTGGATTTGCGATGTTATGTATCAACCTGATCTCATAATCCGAACATAATGAGAGTGATCGATTTAGATCCAGAAAAAAATAAGAAACTCCAGCAGTACGCGACGATTCTCAATGATCAGGCTAAAGAAGCCGAGAGGGCAGGGAAACCAGAAGATGCGATAAAGCACTATCTCAAGCTAGTCGATGTATTTCTGGTTCTCGCGGCTGAAGCTCCAGATCACAATACTTGGCTTCAATACATTCGGCAGGCAGAAGCGTACCAAACCAGAATAAAGTCTCTCGTTCCGGGTCAGCTAAATGTTCCAGATATTTCTGGAAGAGTACCTCCTGCGCCGGAAGAGAGAGGTACTCCCACGCAACAGCCTCGTCGTGAAATTTCATTGCCGGAAAATAATCCACAGGCGCAATCCGGAAATCCGGCCAGGCCTGGAGCTTTCAACAAAATCTTGAAGCCCTTTCAGAGAGTTGAATCCGAAGAACAAGGCCCTCCCGCCTCGATGAATACTGCGCAAAGCAAAATCCAAAGTTCGGTCCCGCTGCCTCCTCGGCCTCAAGTCTCTCAGTCCCAGCAGGCACAAGTAGCTACTCAAAAGCAAACCCCTATTCCGGTGGAAAACATGGGTCCGATTCCGCACGAGCTGTACGAGAGAGCCCTTTCGGAAAATAGAATTCTCCACGAAAGACTGCAATCAATTATGAAAGAAAACGATGAAAAAATTGCATTTCTCGAATCTAGAACTCGCGAGCTGGAGGAAAGAGTAGCTATGATGGTTCCGAGACCGGACTATGACATGCTGCGCGAAGAGTTTGACAACACGGTCCCAAAGCACGAATACGATCGTATGAAATCGGAACTGGCCGGTATGGTTCCCATTTCTCACTATGATCAGTTACTGGATCGCATATCTGGAATGGTGCCGAGAGAAGTGTATTCGGCGTCAGAGAAAAGAATCCTCGAACTCGAAGAGCATCTTCGCCGTTCGGTTCCTTTTACTGTCATCGACGAACTCGCGAACGAGGTCTCTTACCTGAGCATCGTTGCAGAAGTCCCCCCGAACATTGAGGAAGAAGGAAAGAAAGAGGAACCGAGAAAAGAATCAGAACTCGATCTTGTCTCGGCGGAAGGAAAGTAGCAGGACTGACTTTCCGCTAGACGGTCTCGACTTCGATCTTTTTCAGCCGATCGAAATAGTTTTTCCTGAATTTTGAGACCTTCGGAGAGATAACGACCTGGCAGTATCCCTGCGACGGATTGTTCTTGAAATAGTTCTGATGATATTCTTCCGCCTTGTAGAATTCGGTGAGAGGCACAAGCTCTGTCACAACGGGCTTCTCCCACATTCTGGTGCGGTTAATTTCTTTGATTACTTCCTCCGCTACTTGCCTTTGTTCAGGGCTGTTGTAAAAGACCACAGACCTGTATTGAGTCCCAACATCAGCACCCTGCCTGTTCAAAGTCGTCGGGTCATGAACTGAGAAAAAGACCTGAAGTATTTCCCGGTATGTTATGACGCTCGGATCGAAGGTTACCTGGACGACTTCCGCGTGCCCAGTTTCATCGGAACACACCTCCTCGTAGGAAGGATTTTTCATGGTTCCCCCTGCGTACCCCGATTCAGCTTTCAACACTCCATTGAGTTCCGAGAAAACAGCTTCAATGCACCAAAAACAGCCTCCACCCAACGTGGCAACTTGGAGCTCTTTGAGATTAGATGCGCTACTCATAGGAGGTATATGGGAGGTGTATAGTATAAACGCTTCAGTTGGTTAGATCATGTCTTTTGCCAGTTTTTTGGGCTGGTTTCTTCTCACAATATCCGTGGAAGTGATGATTCCGACCAATTCTTCTGAACGTACCACGGGGAGCTTTGATATGTTATGCTTGGACATCAGCGAGGAGGCGTCTGAGAGAGTCTGCTGCGAATCTATAGTAATCACGGGCCTGGACATTACTTCTGTAACGTAGATTTTCTGAGGATCGAGTTTTTTCACCACGACCTCTCTTATGATATCACTTTTGGTAACGATCCCAGCCAGCCGTTTGTTCTCCATAACAACAACACACCCAATATCATGATCCAGCATTTCCCGCGACACGTCGAAAGCGGTTTTTGAAGATTCGACCGTCACCACTTTTCTGGACATGAGTCCCTCTACTGGGGAGGTCATTGCAAGCTGCGGCATGAAGCCCGATCTTACGGGGCGGTTTTGCTGTTTATTAGCATAGCAGTCGTGTCGCGGAAAAATCAACTTTGACGAACGAAATAAGTCCTAAATTGCAGCCCGAGGACGTGGTTATTTCTGAGAAAGCTAGGAGAGATTCGCATTCATCCAGCGGTAGTAAACTCTCGCGCCTCGTCATGAGTAATCGCATCTTCTTCCGAGTAGAAACAAGTCGAACAGCTCCCGTCTTGGATGTCTCCTTCGCATTTATCGCAAGAGCTTTCAGTGATGGACGACAAAATCAATAGTACTCCGACTTGCATCAGACCATATTATCCGCTAGAAGATAATCATTTAGTCAACAACGATTCCTCTAGAGAATCAACGAAATTCGCACAATTTGTGTAATATCTTTCAAGAAAATATTTAGGCAGTTGAATATTTTATGCGCGGTTTACATCGCTGATTTCCGCGATCAGAAAGACTGAAACTTCCTCTCCGGGTTTGACTACCGTACTACCTCCATTCTCTCCGATAATCGCGATCCCGTTGGCAACTCGTAGCCAGGAAGAGTACTGAGCTTCCGTCGGCCTTACAATGGAGACGATATACTCTCCCCCTTCCTTCTTCACGAGAACCCTCAGAAAATGGGTGAGCCCCTTTTTCCCGCTGTACTCATCCATAATTGTCGCCTTGATCAGAGGTGGCTGGGTGGATGAGGATCCGGCTAGTTTGAGTACTGCGGGCCGACCAAAAACGTAGAAACTGACGATTGCCGACGTGGGGAATCCGGGAAGGAGAATGACGGGCTTTCCCTTGTAAGTCGTAAGCCCTGTAGGGCTTGAGGGCCTCATAGCAACTCCATGAACGAGGGTGGTGAGACCACTGATCGATTCGAGGGCCCGCGTGACATAATCTCGTTCTCCGACGGAGGATCCGGCCGAAAGAATCACTGCATCGCACTCGAGACTCTTTACCAATTTAGATCTTATTTTTTGGAAATTATCCGGAG
>JAPCJV010000014.1 GCA_027886785.1 Nitrososphaerota archaeon
GATGTGACGGTCATTACCACGGAAACCGGTCAGTTGTTCTTGAGACGTGAAGGTATCTATTGTACTATTGTCTTGCTCAGAGAGCCACTTTTTTTCCAATCCTTAATCCGAACCAAGCTAGGTGTGAGTTTGGTGTATTTGTTCAGAGTGGTTCGATCAGTATTTACGAAGGGGATTTTTAGACTGAAAGGGTTTGATGCGATTTCTGCGACGAGCCATTATTTTCCGGATGAGTTCATCCTGTTTCTTTTGAAGTTTATTTCCAGTAGCAAAGTCTACATTGTCCATTTGTATCACGTATTTCCCTTACCGTCTATCGCTTCGAAGTACCAGTCAAGAACAGTTGCTGAAACAAACTGGATACAACAAATTATGGGCTTCAGACTGATTCGGGGTTGCTTCATACTCACTTTTGAAAGCCAGAAACATACTCTGAAAAGCTACGGGTTCGATTCCGCCAGAATTCAAACTATTGGAATGGGATTGAATCTAGATGAGATAGATGCGTCAGCACCTCTAGAAAAAAAATTCAATGCTATTTTCTTAGGGAGGCTTACCCGGAAAAAAGGAGTTTTCGATTTGCTCCAAGCTTGGAAGGAAGTTGTCGGGCGAATGCCTTCTGTAACGTTGTGCATTGCAGGTCAAAAATCCGCTGAACCCGTTGAGGAGTTCATCAAGAACCTAGGCGTTGAACGGAGCGTCACTCTTTATGGCATAGTCAACGGCCAACAAAAATATGGCCTGCTAAAGTCTGCGGACGTATTCGTCTTCCCCAGTTATGAGGAGGGATGGGGAGTGGTCATTTCTGAAGCTTTGTCGTGTGGATTGCCAGCCGTAGTTTATGATCTGCCCGCCTACAAGTTGTTTGGAAATGCGGTAATCAGAGTTCCAGTTGGCAATGTGCGAATGCTTGCTGATGAAGTCTCTTCCTTGTTATCCAACCGGGAAAAAAGAGAGGCCATGAGGAAGATCGCGCTTATGATGAGCACTGATCTCGGCTGGAAAGATGAGGCCCAACGAGAATTGCGGTTGATTGAGAAATTCATTTCGGCTAGCTAGCCAGAAAGCATCCGATAAGAGGACGATCATGAAATCCTTTGCGCAACCTGCCGAACTAACCCTCGAACACCAGGTACCTGTTGGGAAAGTTTGAACGCTAAACCGTAAAGCCTACCCTGATAATATCTATTGTGAAAAACTCTAGCTCCTCCCCAGCTCCTTTTGAAATCATAAATCCCCCTATTTACCCCCGGCCCTGGAACAGGAGCGCCTCCCAGATCAGCTGCTTGATAATCGTGGTTTTTGCCCCAGAGGAGTGATTCCCAGAAGAGCAAATTATTCGCGTTCAATTTTTCTTCGTCGCTCCATGCATTACGGTGGAGTACCATTAGTTTTCTTGAAAAGAACCACAGAACCGCTGCCAGAGGTTTATCGTCTTTGAGACAAAGCAGCAACGTGCACTTGGAGTCCAGACTTAGGCGATAGAGTCCGCGTAACGTCTTGAGGTCGTAAGCGAGATTTTCAAATTTCTTTCTCTTGGAATGTGCGATCTGAAGATGATAGTATTGTTCCCAGTCCTCGAATGTTTCTGCTGAATGAACTCGAAGTCCGTTCTTTTTTGCCTTGTTAACCGCTCCCCGAGATCTTTTCTCTACTTTTTTCCAAAGTTCATCGATATCCGGCTTCAAATCGATTACGAACGAATATCCTCGAGGGAGTAGCTGTTTCAGCCCAAAATCCCCGAGATTGACAAGAAAAAATGGTGTCGTATGAATCAATACGAACAGATAATGGTGGCGCAGATCCTTCATAGATTGGACTAGTTGTTCTCCTACACCTTTTTCTTCGCCAGGGATCCACATGGGTCCTCCCAACGACGTGAGATAACTTCCCATAGCCGATTCTCCCCTCCAAAATCTGATTCCTCCTATTGGCCGATGTTCTTTCTGGAAAATAAATGACAAAGATTGTTTCGAGGAAGTACTCCTTTCAAAGTCATACCAAGCTGAAGATTGTTCAAGCCAGCTCGAGCAAGGAAGAGCTTGTTGCTCTAATTCCCTCCACAATTCCGTAAGAGGCCCACTAGAAACCTGCCAAGTTTTTCCATTTGTTGACATATCGGGGCGAAATTCTAGTTCATCTAGGGAAAAAAATTGTCCTTAATATTTTAACAGTTTCTTTAGTTTCGCATTTGAAGTTCATTTTTTGAAAGAAAATTTACAAATATACGTTTGAGCTTTTTTCGATTCGACATAGGGATCTCGCCGATGAACAAACGTACTTCAATTATTGGGTTAGGTCACGTTGGATTGCTACTTGCAGTAAAAATTGCTTCGCTTGACAGGCAAGTTTTCGGTTTTGACACAGATTCAAGCGTAATTTCCAGTCTTAGAAATGGGATCCCTCCCTTCTTCGAAACTGGACTGTCAGAACTTCTCAAATCGCCCTCTGTTAGAATCAACTTCCATTTGATAGAATCCTGGCTTGATGTCTCGAAGAGCGATGTTATCGTAATCACCGTGGGAACTCCAATATCTGTTAAGGGAGAGCCACTTCTGAAATCACTTGACGACTGTACAGATTCTCTGGGCAAGGTGCTGAAATCTGGGCAGCTAGTGATCTACCGCAGCACTATTCCTCCCGGAACTTTGAGAGGGAGGATTATGCCAATGCTAGAACGTGCAAGCGGGTTATCTGCCGGAAAGGATTTTCAGTTAGCGTACTCTCCAGAAAGGTTGGTCGAGGGCGTCGCTCTAAGGGAAATAATCGATGTGCCCCATATCATCGGAGGTTTAGACGACGATAGTTCGAAATCTGCCGCAAATTTCTTTGAGAGCCTTGGTTCAAAATGCATTATCGTTTCGAGACCTGAGGTGGCGGAGATGGCGAAAATAATGGATAACGTTTACCGGGACACAAACATCGCATTAGCTAATGAGTTTTCTCTTGCTTGTGAAAAGCTAGGAATCGATGTAATGGAGTCGATCAAAGCAGCAAATACGAGCCCAAGAACAAAAATGTTGACGCCTGGGTGTGGAGTGGGAGGTAGTTGTTTGAATAAGGACCCGTACGTCCTCATTTCAATGATGGGTAATCAAGTCAACCTTCCGGTTATTAGTTCGAGCAGGAAAACAAACGAGGCCATGCCATCAATGTTTGCTGAATTCCTTGCGAACAAGATCATGCCGAGTAATCCCGGCGGAATAATCACCCTGCTTGGAATATCCTTCAAGGCAGGAACGGATGACACACGCGGAACCGTCACCACGACAATAGCTAAGAAATTACTTGGAAAGGGTTTCATGTTGAAAGCTTTCGATCCTCTGGTTTCTCCCCAAATAAGCGAGAAGTTGCTGCCCAATGTAGAGATTTCAATTTCATTAGAAGACGCGGTAAGAGGTTCAGCTGCCATAGTTCTATGTTCTGATCACGAACAGTTCAAGAACATGAATCTCGCGCAGATCAAACAAATAGTGGGACCAGAATGCGTTCTATTCGATGGCAGAAACATCATGAATCCCTTTGAAGTCGTAAGCGCGGGGTTCAGATACGTGGGGCTAGGGAGGTCCATATCTTCAGAATGAGATGTATCATCACCGGCGGAGCAGGATTCATAGGATCCCATCTGACAGAGCAACTTCTTAGAAACAAGGACGAAGTACTGTGCGTTGACGATCTTAGCCGAGGCAATCTATCTAACCTTGAAATTGCTAATAAATCGAAAAATTTCAGGTTCGTTCAGGGAAATCTCTCATCGCAAGAATTTGCGCACCAAGCGATTCGAGA
This sequence comes from Nitrososphaerota archaeon, assembly GCA_027886785.1. Next base: position 3,787 of record JAPCJV010000014.1, read on the forward strand.
TGCCGAGATCGTTTACCACTTGGCCGCTGTAAACGGTACGAGATTCTTCTATGAAAAGCCCCGATTTGTTATTGAAACAAATATCAAGACGACTGAGAATGTTTTGGAAGCCGCGAACCGGAATGGCATAGGAAAGGTCGTATTCGCTTCCAGCTCTGAAGTTTATGGCTACCCGACGGAATTTCCAACTCCGGAAACGGCTCAATTAGTTTTCGATTCTCCGGTAGTGAGTCGCTGGTCATATGCGATCAGCAAATTGAGCGATGAGCATCTTTGTTTTGCGTACCAAAAAGAGTTCGGATTAAGTGTGACCTGTTTGAGAATTTTCAACACTTATGGTCCCAGATTGGACGGTTCCCCCTACGGGCAGGTTGTTTCTATCTTCATAAAGAGGGCCCTGGGAGGACAGGACCTCGAAATTTTTGGGAGTGGCGACCAAACCAGATCGTTTGCCTATGTGGGTGACACGGTAAGGGGAATCACTTTGAGTGCGAAGTACGCCTCAAAGAACCCGGAAATCTTCAACATAGGCAGTGAAATAGAAGTTTCGATAAACGACTTAGCAGAAAGGATAATTGCGGCTTGCCAGAAGTTTTCCGAAAATATCAGGATAATACACTTGCCAGAAATGACAGGAGACTCTCCACGCCGCCATCCCTCGCTACAAAAAGCCAAGGAATTGCTAGGATACACACCAACAGTAAGTCTTGAAGAAGGTTTGCGATACACCATCGATTGGTTCAGGTCGGGAAGAAATTGAAGGCTGTTATCTTAGCGGGAGGATTGGGGACGCGTTTGAGGCCTTTGACGTACGTTATGCCGAAAGCAATGCTGCCAGTCGGAAATAAACCTCTTCTCGAACACATCATTGAATTCTTGAAAAAGCAGCAAACATACGACATCGTGCTTGCTACGGGATATCTAGGCAGGTTCATCGAAGAATATTTTGCCGACGGAATCAAGTGGGGAGTTTCTCTCACCTACAAGGTCTCAAGACCACTTGGCACTGCGGGGCAGCTCAAGACAGCGTCCGATGAATTGACCGAAACATTCCTTGCAATGAACGGCGACATCTTAATCGATGTCAATATTGAAGCCATGAAAAAAAAGCATATCGAGTCAGGAGCGATGGTTACAGTTGCGGTCAGAGAATTTCAGTACAAACTGAAGTACGGGATTCTCGAATTCGGAAGCGATGACGTCATCACTAGTTGGAACGAGAAACCCTCCAAATCCTCATGGATGAATGTCGGCTTGTATCTCATGGAACCGAGCGTACTCGACATGATTCCAAGCGAAAGTGTTTCCAGTTTGGAATACGATATTTTTCCTGAGGTGATAAAGCGCGGGCATCATTTGTTCAGTTTCAAGACTGATACAAATTACCTAGACATAGGTGATCTGGCAAGTCTCGATGCCGCAAACCAAGAAGCTGAAAATCGAGAGTTTTGGGTCAGCTAGAAAACCTAATTTTACGGTGTCAAAGAAAAAGATTTTGATATTCCGCGGCCTGACGAACTCGACTCTCTTTTTATGAAAAATGGTGAGAGACAAAGTGGTTGATCCTTCTTGGAAAAATCACTGGGAGAACATGGGAAAATCGAACGTAAACGGAAGAGAACCGATTTTACATGATTCCGATATTGCAAAGGATATTCAAGGGAAACTGTCGCTACAAAATGAGGATGCAATTTTGAATATAGGATCAGGCACAGGGATCCTAGAGAAAACGAGTCCAGATTATTTCATTGTCTCGATTGATTTTGCAACTAGTATGATCCGTAGGAAAACAATTCGAAATGGAATCTGCGCTTCAGCCTCCCATTTGCCCTTTAGAGATGAGAGTTTCGACAAGATAATCGCGTATAGCGTAATTCAATATCTAAGCAAAAACGAAGTATCGAAAATGCTTCACGACATTTCCGAGTGTCTAAAGCAAGAAGGAAAATGCCTGATAGGAGACGTGGAGCCTAAAACCAATTCCCCGTATTTGCTGATCCGCCGTCTTGTTGCGTCCATTTTTTTGCAGAATCATTTTCGTTTCTATTCACTGAAGTGGATCTCCAAAAAGTCGAAGGATTTTTCGATGAGTACTGCGGTTTTAGATCAACCTCAGGCGTTGCCCTTTTCTAAGAGGCGGAAAGATCTTTTTTTAGAAAAAGTTGAGCGCCCGAAGATTTCCCTCTAAGTATTGCCGAAAGTAGTTTGATATTTAATGACGATCGGTTATCACCACCGAATGATGGGCTGGTAACCTCTCTTTTTAAGCTCCAAATTTCGTTGATACCAGTGCCTTATCCTAAGCCGATACGCGATCCCCAGGACATCGATAAACATTCGAATAATGTTCTTGTTCCTAAAATTTGACTCCAATTTGATGTAAGCCGGTAGCTCTACTATATTCAGTTTCAAGAGATTGGCAACCGTTAGAAGCTCTACATCAAAGGCGTAATGTTTTACACAAATCAATGGCACTATTTTTCTAATCGCCTCGCGCCGGAAAATTTTGAAACCAGCTTGAGTGTCGGAAACGGGCAGGGAAAGCAACACTCTCACAAAGGCGTTAAATCCTATGCTCAAGAATTTTCGCTTGAATCCCGCCTCTAATTTTGCACCGGAGACCCGCTTGGATGCAATGGCTATGTCCGCCGTCTGGGTCGCTTTCAAATAATGATCGAGGTCGATCGGAACCGCTTGAAGATCCCCATCTGCCAAAATTATTGTATCGCCCATCGCAAATCTCAATCCGTAGAGCAAAGCTTCTCCTTTACCACGATTTTGGCTGTACCCCACCACCCTCACCCTTCTGTCTTTAATGGTACACGCAGAAGCCAGCGTACCGTCAATCGAACCATCATCTACCACTACCAGTTCAAAACTCGGTAGCAATTCGCCAAATCTCGCGAGCGCTAGGTCGACCAAATTTTGTATCGAAGCGCCTAAATTGTAAACTGGCATAACTATGGAAACAGAGGGCCTGAGAATTTGAGCTTCGACGACTGTCGTCCTTGTGGAAGGGCGAGGAATTTCTACTGCATCAGTTCTTTGCAAGTCGCCTGGTCAAAGCTCGTGACCATGCCGGACAATATTGTTATTAAAATCTTGTCTAGTCAAAATTCATTGCGTATTTTGATATTCTCAGCAGCTCCTACACGGCAACTAAAAGATATATTTTCCAACATTGTAAGATCTCATCGATTTGACGTCCTTTAGGACTAACAGTTTGTTCTTCTAGTCTCTAAAGATACCCGTGCTCTGATAAATGAAAAACATCGCCTTCTTTTCGAAGGAAATTTATTCAGAAATAATTATTCGAGCTCCAGCTGAAAAAGTGTGGCAGATTCTGACACACTTTGAAGCATATTCAGAATGGAATACGTACATCCGTTCAGCTAGCGGACAGGCATCCGTCGGAGAGAAATTAGAAATCAACACCCAACCTCAGGGATCTCGCAGGCTAGTATTTCATCCCAAGCTTCTGAAGGTCGAGCCTAACAAAGAATTGCGTTGGAGGGGCTCCTCCCTTCCCAGATTTCTTTTTTCAGGAGAACATTTTTTCCTAATTCAAGATTTTGATCATTATCAGGTTAAGTTTGTCCAGAAAGAAATTTTCACGGGTCTCTTGACCCCGCTTCTCAAGAGAATTCTCAACAAACGGACAGGCGCTGGATTTGTTCAGATGAACCAAGCCCTAAAAATCAGGGCAGAAAATATTATGCGAGATAAACAAGAGCTTGAGACGGAGAAGGAAAAATCGAGTTAGAAAGGTAGAGTAGAAAAAAAGAAAAGAGGAGGTGAAAGCCCTTTTGGGCTATCACACTACAGTGAACTTGTCATGGGCAGTGTTTGACTTTGCATCGGTTGCGACAACGGTGTAGGATCCAGCTGATACAGTTGGAACCTGATAGGAGAGAGAGAATGAACCTGTGCCGTCGGTCGTACCGGTTCCGACCTTAACGGAGTTGAACGTTACTGTAATCGCAGAGTTAGCTGCAAATCCCGTGCCAGTCATTGTTACAGTTGTGCCAACAGGGCCCCTAACCGGTTTTTCGGAGATGTGCGGTCGAATCGTGAATGTTTTCGACACTACGATAGTTCCGTCAGTTCCATTGACCTTGTATTTGCCCGCCGGAGCAACAGGAACCGTGAAAGTGGTTGAGAACGCGCCAGAGCTGTCAGAAGTTGTAGTTGCAACTGTCCCCATCGAACCAAAAACGATTGTGATGGTCTTTGAGGCGCCGAAGGCTGTGCCGGTCACCGTTACGACCTTGCCCGTTCCGCCGATAACCGGCAGGAGTTTCATTGTCGCAGCAGCGGCCTTCACGACTAAACTTGCTGAGGCAGACACCGTCCCACCGACACAACAGCTCGTCGCGGTTACTGTGTAAGTTCCGCCGGCGACCGAAGGTACGGAAAACGAGGTCGAAAATCCTCCTCCGCTATTCGATGTAGTCGATGCTACCGTCTTTCCATTGAAAGTGACAGTTATCCCAGAATTTCCCTGGAATCCTGATCCCGTCACCGTGACCGTCTGGCCGACCGAAGCAGTTGTCGGACTCAGAATCACTGTCGCTCCTGCAGCCGATGCGAATAAAGGAACGGCAAATAGCGACAGCATATAGATCGCGGCGATGATCGATCCCAAGAAGGTGATCTTCATACTTGCTTGTCTCGATGAACGAAACATATTTCTCAAGTACGAGTAAAAGGAGTCAAATAATATTAAAGATTCAATTCGATTCTTTTTTTTGGAAGAGCAAGCTCGTTGAGAACTAGTCCAGATCCACGTACGTAATTGGTTTTTGAGCGCTAAAAATCATCCCTCGATATCGAAATTCGATACAAAGTCTTGCCGCATGATACCCTCCAAAATCAGATTATCAATCGAAAAACGATTTTACAAAGCATGGACCAAATCAGAACGATCAGTAGAGGTACCGTTTGTAATAAGCAATATTGACGTTAACAAACCTTGTAAAGTAATGATATTCGGTAGTTTCTTAGATTTTGCCGCGTTATATTTGTCGAGTCTAGGATTTGAAGTAACAGGAATTGACTTACAAAAGAATACTTTGCAACACGAAAACTTTCATTTCATACAAGAAAACATTCTAACACTTCACAATTTCAGTCCTAATCCTTTTGATTTCATAATAGCAATCAGTTCAATCGAGCATGCAGGTCTAGGTGCGTACCCCAACGATGTTATAGATAAGAACGCCGACCAAAAGGTAATTAGTGCCCTAAGTCAATTACTAAAACAAAATGGAAAAATATTGATTACTTTACCGTTCGGTAAATACGGACTATATCCAACAAAGAAACCATATTATAGAAAGTATGACAACAAAACACTTTCAGCTTTACTTACAAATTTTGACATACAAACACGGTACTATAAATTACAGAAAAATACTTGGGTTCCAGCAATTAATCTAACGGAAATTGAATCAATAGAACTAGATAATGCTTCTACGCCAAATGCTGTCGCGTGCATTGTAGGTACAAAGAGATCTTAATGAATTATGTCTGCATGGTCGTTGTAGAATAGACTATTTTGCGGAAGGAAACTTACCAAGAAGATTTTTGCCAATCTTGAGCTTAACAGAACCTGCAATGATCTTTAGACAAAATTGCAGAAACTCTAGCCGGCCAAACTTCTATCGAAGAGAAGTATAAACTTCCCTTAGGGCTTTCTGATACTCTCTGTCCGTCAGGTTTCCCTTTCTAAACTCGTCCTGAAGGAGTCGCTCAACTTGTTCGCGAGATTTCTTTTTCGCCCACAGGTCGTCCTGCCATTCTTCTATCCTTGAACTCACTGATATTCCATTTCCCAATCCGCCGTTACCTACACTTTCCTGATTCTGCGATATTTTCGCTATCCCAGATATTGTGAGAATAGTGCATTTTAGTCTTCTCTATTTAGTTGCTGGAGCGACCAATAGAGATGCAGTGTTGATTATCATTTTTGTGGCGAATCTATCCGATCCCGATATAGAAGGGCCTCCTTCTCCTCCACTGTTCATTGCTATTGATCAAATTGTCAGATCTAATTGATTCTTCGGATTAGATAGAGTACTGAGAAAATCTCTCACGCAACTAAGAGTGCAGTGTAGATAGTTTTGAGTTCTGTCGAAGAAATCACGGGCGAGATGAGAAGGCTGATACTGAAATGCAGATCGCTGGAATCCAAACTGGAACAATCGGTCCCGAAGAAAGCGTACCAAGAGGCGGTCGCGAAGCTGCAGGAGAACATCGAACGATTGACAGAGGATCTGCAGCGCACGAAGGCCGATCTGGGAAGGACGGAGTCCCTCGGTGGGCGTCTCAATAATCTTTCCACCGTCGTCCTTACCTTGAGTTCTCAGATCTCCTCGCAGAACGATTCGATTAAGAATCTCATGGAAAAATACTTGGTACCCCAGGACCTGCACAATAAAGTACTCTCACGCGTAAAAGAGCTCGAGCAAACGATCTCAAAGAAAAATTCCGAAACCGTTCCAAAATCTGATTTTGAACTCGCTCAAGCCAGGATTCACGAACTAGAGACAAAACTCGCAGAAACTGTGCCGAAGGAAAACTATACGAAATTAATGGATGAGATTGGAGGGATGGTCTCAATTACAGGCGCGAACCTGGTAGCCTATGATAGTGAAATCCCGATTCAAGAAAAGGCACCGGATCCAAATGCGACCTCACTGACTGATTTTCCGATCTCTCAAGAAGCTCCGGAAATCGTTGAGACACAACCGACTCTCCCGCAGCTAGAAGCAACTGCTGAAACTGTAGAAACCCAGAGCCAAGTGGCGTAGGCCCAAAAGAATTGGGCCCCCGGGCCCGAAGATCTGATTCGGCCTCGTTGTATTTTGCATCTGAGGACTCAGTATCTCAGCGATTTTTTTCCTTCCTTTTTGTAAACAGAGGAACAATTCGATCTGAGACCGATCACAATTTGCTTTGGCAGGCTATGGCGATCCCAATCAATGTTTTCCCACACGTTTAGGTCGTGAGCGGATCCGCATTAGAGATTCATATTTCTGATTTTTTTCCAATTTGCATACAATTTCGACCAGTCAATTGTGTTTGTACGAATTGCTCAAGACAATTTGATCTTTCTCCAAAATATTCGTTGGCCTGTATACACCCTGCAAACGGGTAAGGTTTTCGCACCGATTCCCCCTGGGTGCTTCAGAAAAGACGAATCCGGAATCTAATCTGGTAATCTTGTTGCGACTTTTTCCCTCTGATCCAGTTCCCACGTTCAAGAAAAAAAGTAGTACGGCTCTTTCAAAACCGTATGATTAAACCCCTCCCCACCCTACAACAAGGTTTGAGCAAGTAAAGCAGGATTTGATTTGAGAATGTCTCAGACAACCACTACACTATTGGGAGTTCCTCTCACGGAATATGGCCAGTCTCAAATCAACGAATACAGCAGCTTTGGCAGTTTTGAATATCTCATGCATCGTCGTCACAGAAAAGAAGTACGCACTCAACAGAAAATCATGGTCGCCATTTTGGAGGCATGCAGGACGCCTACAGTTCAGCACTGGATAATGGTAAAGGCACGACTCGGGTACGACACTTTCCGCAAGCACATGAATCAGCTGGTTTCGCTTGGCATGATGAACACGCTGAACGACGGCAACAAGACCCTGTACTCCTTGAACGAGCGGGGTCTTTCATTGCTTCAGCAGCTGTCAGCGGAATAGGAGTGCCACAGAGCTGAAGCTTCAGTCCCAACCGTAGGTTCTACGCTTAAATTTGTCCCTTTGAATTCTTCTCATGAGGAAACCGATGGTTTATTACGATCTTTTGCCTGATCTTGCCTCTTAGTAAATGCAATCGGACGGAAAGCTCCTTTCGTCTACGCAACAACAACAAAACAGCCGAGCTCTGCGGCAGTCTTTTTCGTGCCTTGTTGACGCAATGAGGTTTGCGTATCACAAGGAGCAGCTAGATCAGAGAATTCTCGAGATCGAAGAAAGATCTGCCAAAAGTGTTTCCGATCTTCAAGACCTGAACGGTAAACTGGAGAATCTAGTTCAAACGGCAGGGGATGAATTCGATCGCGAGACAATCACGGAACTTTCCGCCCAGATTACTGGCTTCGCGCACCTGGCCATCGAGCAGGCAAAAGCCAAGATAGAGTCCAAAAATAAATTAGAACTTTCGGAGTTTCAATCTAGCCGCGACTCGGAAATTACAAAAACGCGCAAGAGCATTGAAGCGTTCGTATCGACTTCTCCCTTTACGATCCTTGACAAAGTACTGAATCTGAGATTGCTCGACGGCGCCTATGAAGCGAGGGGAATTTACAGATGTGCCGAAAATATCCAGTATGAATTTTCCTACGATACAAAAAAGAGCCGTACCTTCAGCAAAGAATTCAGGTTGTCCACATTTGAACGGGAGTTTCGAGTTCCGATTTCCGTGGGCAAGACCTGGCTGAGAAGGGATCAAGTACCTGACTACGAAAGAATCGATCAGTACGCTTTGGTGAGCGCGGAATCTTCTGAAACTAACCTTATCGTCGTCTTCAAGCACGCGGAAAAAGATTCACAGCTGAAAGTGGTTTATTCAAAGCACGACTCGCATTCTTCTCTCTCGATTGCATATTCTGACGGGCAAAGAAGCGTTGACATTACATCCACGCCGAGCTTGAACAGGTTTCTTGATTCGGAGCCGCTCGAAAGAACCATGGAAAGGTTGTGGCTATCCCTAATCGATCTGGAAAACTACAAAGTGGGGTTAACTAAACTAGTGTCCGAAGACGTGAGCATTTTAGAGAATTTGGATTGCTTCGAGTTTTTTGCGAAGTCCTGGAAAATCATCGCTCCGAGAATCATTCAGGAAATGAAGTCAAGCAAAGATGATGCCGAGAGCGAAGATAGATTGACTGTGCCGTACGTCCTCGAGAGAGTCGGCATGCTAGGTGAAAATGCGGACTCGATCCTGGAGATCTTGGAACTAAAGAAAATTTAGGCGCCTAGTCAGGA
>JAPCJV010000140.1 GCA_027886785.1 Nitrososphaerota archaeon
CAACTTCAAGATCAGCACTACTATTTACGGGAGAAAACTTCAACGATTCACTCCACGCTTCAGGTGTCATGAATGTTTCAAGCTTGACGTTTGTTTTTGAGCGAGCAATATCGATCCTGACTATTGCCTCATCGGAATACACATTTTTGACCTTGAGTTTACTGAGATCTATTGGATTGAGTCCTGAAGCTAAAAGCGCAAGGACTCTTCGTCTTGTCTTTGGAGAGCAATACTTCAGAATTAGGAGAATTTCTCTTCTAGTGAGGTCTACGTCCTCAGCTTCTTCATTTGTAGGTAATTGAACTATTTCTTGAAATCTTTCATCGTTCCAGATGAAGAGGTTGAACGTCCGAATGAATTTCCCAACTAAGAAAACGGCATGTGTTCTCGAATTTACCTTGTAGCCGGAATCACTTAGATAGATATGAAAGTCATTTAGAAGGTTGTAGGCTCGCACGTCTGCGTCTTTGAATGGTTTTTTCCTCTTTAGATCGACGAGGTTCGCTTCGAGGGCCTTTTCTGTTTCGAGAATGGTTTGGCATTGAAGGAAGTCTGCGAAATACTGGATCTCTGCCATTACTCTTAGCGCTGTATTTGCTTTTCTGCCTCTAGCAAACTCTGACCTCATGAAAGCCTGGAGCCATGGACTCTCCTTGGAATTCATTATGAGATTCCAGCGTTTTGGCCTTGTGAGACCTCGATTTTCTGGTTCGCTTAGCAGAGCATCCTTTGCGATAGTCTGTGGCCTATCTTGTCTTTGTATTTCCCTTGCCTTAGCCTTGCCACGAAGTCCTCAGACAACCTTGAGTGGCACCTCCATCTTTTAAGGGAAAGAGCACGGTTGAGCATGTAGTACGTTGTTTTTCTGATGCAGTTTACTTGCGTTTGTTCTCGAATTCTAGTTTCAGGGTTCCACGCTTCAGCATACTGCACATAACAGCGTGGATTCCCATCCCGTACTGCATCGCTTTCTTGGGGCGCAAAACAATTTTCTCGGGTACCCGGATTTGGCGGCCAAAATATCTCCAAATTCTTTTTCTTACCATGTCATTACCTTGCGCGATCTTGTATTCAATGGGAATCCCAAGACAGAAGTCGATAAATTTGGCGCTCAAAAAGGGCTCCGCCAGCTCCAAGCCAAATTCTGCTACGACTTTTTTGACCTCCTTTCCGAGAGAATTTGCAGCATTTAGAGCAGATAGTATTTCACCCCTAGCGGACTCGTAACCGAGAGTGTTGACAATCCGTCGAAATCGATCATAGCCGCAAAAAAGTTCATCCGGCCCGTTGGCGGAAACCAAAGTGGTTATTCCGGATATCTCTTTTGCTTTTTTTGCGATTAGGCAAAAAGAGACGCAGTCCTCAAAGTGTGGCAAATTCTTTGCGGAAACCAATCGCAATGTATGTTCAATTGCTGTTTCAATTTCGGAATTCCCGATTTTGCCTGCAATCGCACTTACATTTTTGAGGTAGCTGTATTCAGTATTTGACACAGCCTGAAGATCAGCGGATTTCTCCCGCCCCAGCGTCAACAGCAATACAGACCCGAGCGAATTTGAGATCAGTTTCGCGGCTATGCTGCTGTCGATCCCGCCGGAGTAAGCTAGTACTACATGCTTTCCGCGTAAGGGGTCAATTGATCGAAACGCAACCTCATTGAGTCCTTTTGTAATAGAACGGAGCGATTCTCTTTCCGCGTCTGGTAGTAGATCAGAGAAGGGTACTTCTTCATACATCACTGGGGATCACGTCAAGAGAATCTGGATTTTCGATATTTGTTGTGTCCCCCATGGGTAGCTTCAGGAATTTTGCCTTGACAAGTCTCCGGACCAGCTTCGCGTTTCGCGTTTTAGGAAGGGAGTCAACGAAAATTATTTCCCTAGGTTTCAAAGGAGACCCGAGATTTTTCGCTATCAGATCCTTTAGCTCGCTGGCTAACTCCAAGGTTCCCCGATAATTCGGCCGAAGTACCACAAAACAGGCAATCGCTTCCCCTTTCAGTGGATCGGGTACGCCGATCGCAATGGATTCGAGAACAGCGGGGTGCGACGCGAGAATACTCTCTACCTCAGTAGGGCCCAGCCGTTTTCCGGCAATTTTGATCGTGTCGTCGCTGCGCCCGTGAAGGAACCAAAATCCGTCGGAATCGATCGAAGCCCAGTCCCCGTGCACCCACACGCCCGGAAATCTGGACCAGTAGGTCTCCAGATATCGATCATTTGCCTTCCAGAGGCCCCGAGTGATACTGGGCCAGGCATTCTTCACCACAAGTTCTCCTGTCTTGTTCCGGATGGACCTGCCGTTTTCGTCGAACACGTCTGCATCTATTCCCAGACATGGCCCGCCCACGCTGCATACTTTGAGAGGCAGGATCGGATGCACCGAAAGAAAACATGCTCCCACTTCAGTACCTCCGGAAATATTGATGATGGGATTTTTCCGCTTTCCTACCTTCTCGAAAAGCCACATGTACGATTCGGGATTCCAGGGTTCGCCCGTAGATCCGAACGCCCTAAGTGAAGGTAACTGGCACGATTGCAGCGGCGCTTCTCCGTATTTCATTAGAGCTCTAACTAATGTCGGCGAAATCCCCAATTCTGTCACTTTGTGATCCTCGATGAGTTTCCACAGTCTGTCAGGAGAGGGGTAATCGGGCGCGCCGTCGTAGATCGTCAGCATCGCACCTGTAGAGAGCACACCCACAATTTCCCAGGGAGCCATGATCCAGCCCATATCCGTTACCCAAAACAGATTGTCGCTCTTGTGCAGATCGAGCTGAAAGGAAATTTCCTCTGCGACCTTTACCAAGAACCCACCATGAACGTGGACAGCACCTTTAGGTTTCCCTGTCGTACCGGAAGTATAGATTATCATAAACGGGTCCTCCGAATCAGTCACTTCGAAAGCTCGAAAGGGCTTTGAGTTTTCCACTACGGACCAGTCTATTAGTTGAACTTGATTAGAGGAACCTTTGATAGTTGATGGCATTCGATCTTGACGGTAGTTGCCATAAATCAAAACTGACTTTAGACTGGGCACCGATTCTACGGCTTCGAGAGCGATTTTCTTCATATCGATCTCCTTGCCTCGCCTCGAAAATTTCTCTGCGGTGATCAGAACTTTTGCGTCGCAATCGGAGAGCCTTGTGACGATCGCTTCCTTTCCATAGCCCGAGAAAATCGGAATTACTACTGCGCCAATTCTTATGATCGCAAGGAACGAAGCGATGGCTTCCGGAATGAGCGGCATGTAGATTCCAACCTTGTCGCCCTTGCCGACACCTATCTTCTCTATCGCGTTAGCGATTTTGCTCGTCAGTTCGAATAGCTCTCGATAACTGAGAGTTCTGACGGTGCCGTCTTCTCTCTCGGAAATCAATGCAGTTTTTTCCGCTGAGTGAGCTTGATGCTTGTCCAGACAGTTCTGCGAGAGGTTGATCTTTCCGCCAACAAACCATTTTGGCCACTGGATTCCCTCTGAAAGATCCAGCACTTTAGAATACGGATTCAGCCATTCAATTTCTAAAAACCTTGACACTGCGTCCCAGAACCATTCCACTTCGGCAATAGATTTTGACCGAAGCTTTTCAAAATCTGCGATGCCCTGTACTTCCATGAATTTTTTCAGATTGGAATTTTGGAGTACTTCCTCTGAAGGGGTCCAAATGATCTCGTTTTGCAAGGTGAATCGCGAAGTACGTTTGTAATTTTAGGCCGAGGCTATGTTTCATTCTTCTTTTTGATCAGAATGGGGATCAGCTCAGACATCTCTTTCCAGCTCGGAGATGATTCCGGACAACTGGTCAAACCCTCCTTGCCAGAAAGTTCTACAATTGATGTCGAACCCAGCTTCTGCCAAGATTTTCGTCGGAGCTTCGGCACCCCCGTATGAGAGCATCTTGATGTACCCTGGTGCAAAAGCTTCAGCTCCCAATTTTTTGTACTCGCTGTAAAGCGACATCACAAGCAGGTTTCCCCACGCGTACGAGTAGCAGTAAAAGGGCGATTGGTAGATGTGCGGAATCGATAGCCATTCGTATCTAAATTCTTCAGGGACGTGGAGCGAGTTCCCAAATTGGGATTTCAGATTCGTTTGGTACACGTCGCACAGGTCGTCAATGTTTACGCCAGCTGAGATTTTTTCATGTGCTTCCACCTCAAAGATCGCGAAGAAGGCCTGCCTCAAAATCGTCGCGTAGCTGTCGTTCATCTGATCGACGAGGATGCTATTGCGAGTCTTTTCGTCAGCCTCTGCGAGCATGGCGTCAATCAGGATCAACTCGCCAAATACCGAGGCCGTTTCCGCAAGCGGAAGTGGAGGCTCGTAAGTTAGCTGATTCTGATTCCTTTTTGCTGAAAGCTGGGAATGAATTGCGTGCCCTAATTCGTGGGCAAGAGTTGAAACGCTTCTGGGCTTTCCAGTGTAACTCGCCAAGATGTAGGGAGTAATGTCGGGGGTGACACTCATGCAATAGGCTCCTCCCAGCTTTCCGTCTCTGGGTTCGGCGTCCACGTGGGACTCGAAGAAGACGTTATTCGCCATTGCTGCAAAGCTTTCGTCGAACTGCATGAAGCTCTTTACAACGAGCTCCACTCCTTCCTTCCAAGGATACACCTTGTCTCCTTCTACCGGCAAAGGCGAGTAAACGTCTGTTCTGGACATCTCGGGCAGATCGAGAACTTTGGCTTTGAATTTGAAATATCTCTGGAAAAGAGATACATTTTCTCTACAGGACTGAAGCAGAGCTTCCACGGCGAGGTCAGGAACGTCGTTAGCTATGTTTCTGATGGAGATCGGGGTTGAGTACTTTCTTAGCTTAATCCCCTCGTTGTACCAGTCTCTCACGAGCGTCTTGTAGATCTCTCCGAGAACGTCCCTGTTGCTCTCGAACTGCTTGAGCATCGAGTGGTACGCGGCGCTCCTTTCTTCTTTCTCGCTACTGTAGAAAAGATCTCGCACCTGCTCTTCCGAAAGTTTCTTGGTAACACCACCCAGTGGTACTTCGTAAGCGAAAGCATCGCGTACCTGGTGGTAGATCTGTACCAGAGCAGATCTTCCAGTGGTATCCTTCAGATTGATTGCCTGTTCCACTTTCTCCTCGAGAGTGTAGGGCCGCGTCTGAATCAAACGTCGTAGATAATACTCAAAGCTTCCCGCGTCAGATAGCAACCTGTCAGAAACTTTTGAGTCGAGGGACTTCCACCACAGTTCAAAAAAAAGCATCCGGTTTGCGGCGTCTGCATCAATCTCTTCCGCTCTTGCCTTGAAGGTCCTCGCATCCTGAGACTTTGTATCCTCGGAGAAGTACATGTAGGCGTAGCTTGTGAGTTTTGAGCGAATGCGACAAATCTTCTCGAATTGACCGAGGAATTCCGTGAAGCGATCGTGAGAAATGGAGTCGTTTAGCTGGGATCGCGAATTCTCAAATTCAACTAGTAATCCTTCGAGCCGGTCTGTAATCGCGGCTTGGAATATTTTCCCTGACCTTGCGGGAAGGACGTCGCTCAGATTCCATCTTACGTGAGAAGAAGCATCATTTCCCATGGGCTCACTTTGCACCGTTTGACTCAAACTCGAAAGGAAATCTCCCTAGAATCCCAATTGACCGATTCTCATTAAATAACGCTATTGTCAAAATCGCCCACGATAGTTTTCCAGGCGAGTTTCAAATACCTGTAGATTTTTCAGTAGATTCATGTTTTACGAAGATTTCCAAATTGGATCCAAACAGACCACTTTTGGGAGAACCGTGACGGAAGCGGACATTGTGATATTTGCCGGAATGACCGGAGCAAGTAATCCACTTTTTCTGGACGAACAATATGCGA
>JAPCJV010000141.1 GCA_027886785.1 Nitrososphaerota archaeon
GAGAATGAGTTTATCGAAGATACTATTTGGCTGAGCGATTTGGTAGATTCTCCTCCCTTTGCAACGTAACCATCCGCATGCTTGTCCGCGAGTCGAAGCATTTGCGGTTTCCATCCCGCGATGTAGATCGGGATTTTTCCAGGAGGAGGAACTGGAGACTTCACGTTTTTGATGGAAAACACTTTTCCTGAGTAATTCACCGGATTCCCCGCCCAAATTCCCCTGCAGATCTCGATTGACTCTTCAAGGGCAGCGATGGGAAGGTCATGTTTTATTCCAAGCAGATCGAGCCTCATGGGAAACCCGGTTCCCAGCCCCAAAATCGCCCTTCCGCCGCTGGACTCCTGGATGGTCGACATCGTTACTGCAATAGATACCGGATGCCGAACGTAAGGAGTCAGACACGCCACCCCCAGCTTGATTTTCTTTGTTGATACCGCCGCCGCCCCCAGGTAGGAAACTGCGTCTCTTCCAAAGGAATGTTCATGCATCCAGTAACTATCAAATCCCACGCTTTCCGCAGCTTTCACCTTTTCCACGATTTGAGTGACGGGAAGATCCGCGTTGAATCCTATTCCAACTCGCATTGCGGCAAACCCCTCAATTCTCGTCTAGATTACCACTACCCTATAGTAATAAGAGAATTGAAGATCCAAAGGGGACGAAAGAAACGAAGATTTCGTAGTAATTTGTCTATATGAATTGACTTTGCTCCACAATTTGATCTCACCTAGAATTGAGGTGAAATTACCGCGGTGGATATTATGGAACCAACCGATTTGGTGCTAGTACTTGGATCGGCGATTGCCATTGTCGTTTTAGGAGTCTTGATTTACAGAGGAGCGCCGTCTTCCAAGAAATCAGTTGCTGCAGTTTCAGTACAACCTTCAGAGCCTGAGGTTCTTCCTGATCCCAAAGTCGTCCCTGCTCCAGAGAAAATCGTAGTAGCACATCCTGTAACATCTATTCGAACGAATTCGGCAGAGATTTTGTCGGAAGTTTCTGAAGCTCCTTCTCCCTTTTTTGACGAACCCTTCGTCCCCCAGCGGAAAAGAACCTCGAGTTCACCGCTACCGACTGACACGACTGCCCTAAAGGGGTTAACGAATGAAGCCACAAAAACACCGGGAGTACTAGTTATTTCTGCACCGAAGCGGAAAGTGAGGGCTTACAGAAATGCGCTCTCTTCGCCAACTGCGCCTCCTAGAAAACGGCGTGCAAGTCCGAAAACTCTTCCAGGGACGTCCGCGCCTAATTCCACTGTTGTGGCAGAACCAAAATCTGAGGGTTCAGATAGTTCCGGAGTCTCTGCGAACCTTTCGTTATGAAACCCAGTTTCTGATTTGCTTAACTGGCAAAGCGCAGTTTGCTTTTTCCATCGAACATCGTTGAAGCGGCTTTGTGAGATGTCTATGCGCCTTTACCGGTGGTAAATAGAGCCGCAAATCGAGATCCCTTTTTTCGAAAATTTCAATCTTGGACGCATTTTTTAGTTCAAAATGGCACTTTTCACATCGAAAGCCCTGACCCCTACCTCGTGATCTCATTCGAGATTCGCAGTGCGGGCAATTCGGATTTGCTGTGTTGATTTTTTGGATCAGATTGAGCGGTCGAAAGAATTCTAAATTCAATATTTGTGGGTGTTTGGAAGTAGCTTTTCTTACTCCGCCGCCCACTTCGATGAGATCGCCGGGCATCAGCTTCAGGGCGTTATTCCGGAACTCTGCCGTTGGTTCGTAACAAGCGCAAGCAATTTCGCCATCTCCGTTTTCGAGGTCGAAAAATACATGCCCTCCGATTTCTGAGTGAGGGGAAGACTTGACCATACCAGAAGTTCTCCCTGAAGTGTACGCCTTTAGATTGTCCAAACTTATTTCTTGACCGAGATGTTCTCCTGTCCCTTGATTGGATCGAAAGATCATGAAGCCTTCCAAGTTATCGACGCGCCGAAGGCTCAGGAACGCTTTCTTTACGATCTGGGCGCTTTCACCACGAATCCCGCACAAAACGGGATCGGGCCCGTGAGGCGAAATCATCACCCGGCCGTGAACAGAGTCGAAGCTGCTGAATGTACCCGGAAAGGATTCTAAGTTCAAAACCCGTGACATGGCTAGAGACCTTGGGTGTTCGAGATCCTTTCTGTAAGCTATTAATTCGAATGTGTGATCCGAGGCAAGTAGGTTCCCGATCCCGGCTAGAGCCCCTATGAGACCCTGTTCCGAGCGTAACGCAAACGACTTCAAGTCAAATCCAGAGATTAATTCACGAGCTTCCCGAAGTCCAAGAACCGAAAAAAGGGCTCTCCTCGAAAATAACTGGATCTCTTGAGGAACTGCTTCCCCTTCGAGAATAACGAGACCTGAATTTGCCTTGGGGCTGGTGGCGAACTTGAGAATCAACGATTTGAAAAAATGATACAACTCATCCGAGGAGTTCGAGGTCCTAATCCGGAGGACCAAGGAAGCGTTTCCGCGAGTTTTCCAGGGAATGTTCGGATTCAGCCGAATGAGATTGGGGTAATCGAGAAACTTGACGCGTTCTCCTTTTTTTCGCAGCTGTTTTACCGCGATGTAGCACAGAAAGGTTGTACACATGCCATCGCTGGAATCGGTATCGTCGAACCCGATGTGGAAAGTACTAAATCGATCGCTGATAGTTCCACGATCCTGAAAGCTTCAGGGAACAGTGAATACCCTGAAAGTTACCAAAAGAAGAATTGTTGAATAGGTATAGATTAAGATTCGACCACAATCATGGTGAGAGTAGAGCGTACTTTCTCCAATCTTCGGATCTTCCATGTGATCGTCTCTTTTACCTTCTCCATCGTGTCCGCCTCAATTTTCGCGACAATATCATACACCCCATAAACAACGTAAACTTCTTTCACATGTTCAATACTTTTGAGTTCGCGAACTAGTTCTTCTTCTGCACCGAGATCCGCGTTTATCAAAACGAAGGCCATCGGCATGTGTTGTGCGGTCAACGGGTCGGTTAATCTCTCCATCTCATTAAATAGGTTTTCTGTAGAATAAGGAGGACTGATGAGAGTCTCCGAAAATGAGATTGATCTTTCGCAAACAAGAAATTCTTTTCGCGAAATGAAAAAAATGATTCGTTCGGATCTCGTCTCGACTCCGCGCGTTTTGACGGTCGAGCTGCGCGAGGATGATCCTTCGAAATGTACTTCGGCAAAAATGAGAAAGTTTAGACTGGCTAGATCGATTCCTACGAAAGCAATTCCGGGAGACGCAATCGTCCTCAGCCCCTTTGCTTCTGAATCCATTCTCAAAACCGATCGAGATGCGGTTCAATCTCGGGGACTGGTTGTGGTGGATTGTTCTTGGGTAAATGCGATAGATGTTTTCAAGACCCGTCTGAGGGGGACTATGAGGCGTCTCCCCACTTTGATGGCGGGAAATCCGACGAATTACTCGAAACTAAACAGTTTGAGTTCTCTAGAAGCGACGGCCGGAGCTCTGTACATTACGGGCTTTCGTTCATATGCAACGAGACTCATTTCGTTGTACAAGTGGGGTAGCACTTTCCTTACCTTAAACGAGAATGCTCTAAATGATTACTCCGAAGCAAACAGCCAAGAAGAAATGCAAAACTTAGAGGTCGATTACTTCCCGCGAACGAGAGAAAATGTATCCTAAAGTTTGTTCGGGAGCTAAACGCTTATCTTCGTAATTCTAAGAGATGCGAGATGGTACGAGCAAGTGAGCGGGTCTCGGAGTACTTCTGAGGAAACTCCTCCGTCTACGCGGAAAAATCACGGCGTCGAGAGGCGCAATCAGAGATGGTTGGCTCCAAAACAGAAACGATATCCGACCCAGATTATACAATGAGGCAGAGATGCTGAGGTTCCTGGCAAGGAATGAAACGGTTGTCCCGTGCGGACAAAGGCCAAACAGCGGGCGATGATCTCCGCAAGAGTCCCAGGTAGGCCGCATAGCTGAATCCCGCCTAAAACAGAAGGAGGGTTACTGCTTGCACGTACCACTTTTTCTCATTAGGAAATCAGCTTACATTTACGCCATGGAGGACGTAATAAAATACGCTGAAAACGATCCCTATCGCAAGAGCGATTACTCCCAGTACGATGTCTAGCTTCCAGATGCTCTTTGTCTTCGCGAATTTCAGCAAATACGAAATGGTCGCGAGTCCTATTAGGAGAGCGGCAAAGATCGCAATAGCGAGACCGGTAAGGGTTACAGCCTGAATATCCGCGTTTATTGCCTGTCTTTGAAAAAGAATGCTGACGCCGAATGCGCCCAGAGATGCGGGAATGTATGCGAGATAGGAGAGCCGGAAGGCTTGCTCCTGTTTCACACCCATTACTAACATCGTTGAGACGGTTATTCCGGATCTGCTTACGCCCGGAAGTGCTGCTATACCCTGAGCTATTCCAATGATTATGTAGTGTTTCAGTTTCAATTCCTTCAAACTTCCGAACTTTGGCAGAGCACGAGAATATCGAATGTAAAATCCAATTCCAATCAGGGCGAGGCCCAAGAGGATCATCGGGATCCCAATGAACGGGGAGGTGTTCTGAAGGTACGTGTCAGTGACGTAAAACAGCGGGGCACCAACGAGTGCAGTGAAAAACGTAACCACAAGCAAGAACCGAAGTAGAACCCAGTCGTGAAAGAGCGAAACTATGTCTTTACGAAAATAAATTATGGCAGAACCAAGGGAACCGATTTCAAGGAAAAGACCAAAGGCGTAACCGGCCGAGATGGGTAGTCCAAACAGCGCATAAGAAATGAAAAGAACCTGGGTCTTACTGCTTATAGGAAGCCATTCAGAAATCCCCTGCACAAGGCCCAGTAGAATCGAGTAAAAGTAAAGCAGATTCATGTTTGGGCCGCTTCTAAATCAAAAAAGATGAAGAATCCAATTCACGTTGAGGGATAAGGACGACAATTATTTTTCTTGTTATAATAACCCTAACGTCAGTACGATCACTTATGGATGAGATTCTCTAGAACGCATAAATATTTGACAAAGAATCCGTTGCGACATGTCTAAAGTTTCTCGATCTATTGACATTTCAGCTCCCGTCGGTAATGTGTTTCAATATTACGCGCGGCCGGAACATATCGCTAAAACTTTTCCCGAAGATGTAAAAATGAAAGTGGTTCCCATAAAAATCACTGAAGGCTTCGGACTGGGCACTGTGTTCAGAGTAGAAGGGGAATTCGGTGGGAGACCTCTTGCCTGGGACATGGAGACAGTAACTTATGAGAACAACAAAATCATCCAGGTAAAGGCGATCAACGGCCCCTTCAAGAAAAACGTGATTTCGGTAAACTTTGAACCTCTGATGGAAGGCAAGGAAACGAAACTGACTTTCGAGGCAAATTACGAGCTGGGGTACGGGATTTTCGGAAAGGCGATCGACAAACTGAAGCTCAAGAAAGAAATAGAAATGGGGATTGAGCGCAGCTGTCAGTCCGTGAAAAAATTCATAGAATCGGGTAAATCGTCTTCACAGATGGTTTCTCAGATCGCTGCAGATGCAGCTTAACCAACATTTCTCTTGAAAGCTACGGGTTAGCGCTTTTTAGCGGTAGCAGCCGCAGCGGTTTTTTCACCCCTAACCGCGGCGATTACCTTTGAAAATTCGCTGATTACCTTGGATTTTTTTTCGCCGGTTCTCTTCTCTATAGAGACGAAGCCCGAGGGAAGCATCATTCGCGAAGGGTATTTTGCAACCTCTGCGACTGGTTTGTACCCCAAGCGCCGCGCAGTTTCTGTCAATTCGTCGAGCGTA
>JAPCJV010000142.1 GCA_027886785.1 Nitrososphaerota archaeon
GAAAACGGGCCGTACGAAGTCTCAGGTGGAGTGCCTTTGAGCATACAGGTCATCACGCCTAACAAAGATGGTTTTTCTTGGACTGGGTAGAGGGTAAGAAATTTGAAACGGAGGAAACTTACACCCTCTGCCGCTGCGGGCGCTCGAGCAACATGCCCTTCTGCGATGGTGCGCACTCCAAGATTCGCTTCAACGGGAGGGAAACGGCAAGCCGCGTCCCGTACCTCAGGCAGGCTGAATTAATGGAGGGGCCAAGTTTAGATTTAACCGACCAGGAGAATCTCTGCGCTTTTGCTCGTTTCTGCGATCCAGAAGGGAAAATCTGGAACGTGGTAGAACAGGCAGACCGACACTCCCGCGATCTCGCGATCCGAGAAGCGAATCATTGTCCCGCGGGCCGGCTGGCCGTGTATGACAAAAAGACGAACAAGCCCATCGAAAATCCTCTCAAACCTTCAATTGGAGTAGTCGAAGATCCTGCACTGGGGTGCAGCGGGCCCCTATGGGTTAGGGGAGGAATCACAGTGGAAGCGCACGACGGGGTCCCCTTCGAAACGAGAAATAGGATGACGCTCTGTCGTTGTGGGGTCTCCGTTAACAAACCATTTTGCAACGGAAGCCATGCGAGCATAAAATTCGACGACGGGCTCCAAGAGAAATAGCTTACTAGGACTTTAGGGCACTATCCACTGAAAGTACGTAATAGCTTTCAGCTGGGGGCTAGCGGAACTTTAGCCACCATGGAGAAATTCGAGAGCGCATTTACCATCACTTCTCCCTGCGAAATCGTGTAGAGGTAGTTTCCAATGATAATACTCCTGTAGATGTTGAGATTGTTCGCAGCAGAATCTCCGTAGTTCAATCCTGGCGGGTACTGGGAAACATTTCCCAGCATGGTGAGGCCGCTTTGGGATACCCTGAGGACGTACGCGCCTTGCCAGACGTAATCGCCAAATAGCGGAAATCCGCCGCCATCACTGGTCTGGGTGCCGCTTACTTTAGCCAGCAACACTGGGATGACGGTGATATTCTTCGTAGGGTCGTAGGTGAATGCGAGATGATCGTTGAGAACAGGAGAGTTGGTTCCACGGACCCCAATCAGATACTTGGATATTTGGACAGAGGTGCCGTTTGCGAAAACCTTGAACAGGGAGAGCTTCAATCCGAGGTAGAATGAATAATTTCCGTCGGTGGCGGGTACCGCTTCTTTGCCCACGCCGATCAAATAGCCGCCTGGCAGGGGATGTAGGTAGTCGGAGAAGCCCGAGACTTTTAGGGCACTTTGTACCACTGGCTTGGTGATGTCCTTAAAGGAGATCACAAATAGTGGATCCACCTGCTGGAACGTGACGACGTAGCCCTGATCTCCCGCAAAGCGCACCGCATAGATGTTTTCTCCCGGCGCGATGTTTTGGATCGAGGACACGAGGGCAAGCTTCGAGTTCAGAACGTACACGTCGTCGCTCCGAGTTGCACTGCCGCCAATCGTCGCAAACCGACTAGTTGCGACCCGGAAGTAACCGTTGTATTCATCCAGCGAGAATTGATTCAGTATGGTCCCGGGGACTGAACCCGCAGCCTCCATGAGGACGCTCCCGTTCAAGTACGACGCCCGGAATATCGTAGTATTCTGACCGTCGATCATATTGGCTGAAATTACGCCTCCCGAATACACGTCACCGGGGATTCCGTCCACGGAGATCTCCGGAGAAACAGCATAGACCACGTATACGTTGGAAGTGGACACATAGATCGTGGAAGACTCGCCAGTTAGCACAGCGAGGGCGTGTTCCTTTCCAGTTGACATGCTCATGCTTACGATCATCGTATAGTAGCTGATCTGCGCCCAGTTGTCCGTGAAGAACACAGACGAGGGGGAAAGTGTGTTTGTCACATCATTTTCAGTAAGGATGGGCATTGCTCCGGTCAGATTGCCTGAATTATCGTACTGATACGAGGGTTGCTGGATCACCGCATAGAGATATCCCTGGGAGAGCCGTGCCGCCACATAGTAGCCGGCGATGCTTGCGTTTTCCATGAGCTTCGGCGATGCAAGATTTGTCGTATCATAAAGAAGGAGGTCGATGTACGTCATGTTAGAATTGCGCTGATTGATCACAGCTAGGCGGTTGAGGGAGATTTCTATTC
Source organism: Nitrososphaerota archaeon (assembly GCA_027886785.1). The sequence continues at coordinate 2,149 of JAPCJV010000142.1, forward strand.
CCAGGACTTGATCATTTGGATAAGATAGTGTGGAAAGGGCCTTTGTGGAATTCGGTGGAAAGGCGTTGATTATGGTCACCGAACTTGAAGTCGCAACGAAAATATGCAATCCATCGGTCTTCACAGTGTCGGGTTCGTCAACTCCCTGGACCTGCACATTTGTTCCAGTGTAAGTCGGGGGAGATTGGGCCGCCCCGGCAGAGGAGGACTCTGAGATCGAAGCTGCAGACATCGTGACCATCATAGTCTCTGTTACGCCGGGAACTTGCAGGTAATTGTTCCGCTGTTGCTGCACATTCTTGGCATTGGCGGAGATGAATTGTTGAAGTTGGGAATAGCTCTTGAAAGATCCTAAATTAGAGGAAGGCGGATTCGCACTTTGTGGATTTGTCGTTGTTGTAGATGTGCTTGTACCCGTGACCTGAGTCGTACTTGTGGAACTAGTTTGCAGCAGAAGAGGTGCAGTCAGACCGGTCGCCACAATGATGACGGCGATAACCAGGAATGTCGCTCCTCTTATTCCGAACCCCGAATTCATAAGGGAGATAGAAAGGAGGGTCTCGATTAAAGGCTAGGCAAAAGAACGTGCGTTCTGTATCCTCGAACGCTCGAAACGGACTTTCGAAACACTCGATATACGTTATAGGCTAGATGGGAATCCGTACAGAGGACGCCAGAGATCACAAAGGAAGCTTCACGGTCTCGCCGGTTTCGTGGGATTTGTACGCCGCGAGGGCAATCTCCAAAGTGGCCCGGCCGTCATCGAAATTGACTTTTGGCCTCTTACCTTCGATGACACTTTGTAGAAAGTGGCGCTGCTCGTGATAATATCCCAGGTCGTACTTCTCGTTCGGAATCGGAAAAGACCAGCCGAGATCTGCCCCCTGCGCCGGCTGGAACATCGACTGCCCCACGGCTCCATATCCCACGTGGCTGTGCACCTTAATCTCGTTGCGTCTGTACAGATCCAGGAAGATCGTTCCTCGGTCACCGTAAATTTCAGCCCTGTCATCTGAACCGCCGGTCATGTAGTATCCTGTGTGAATCTCGCCCACTCTGTCTCCCTCGAAGCGAATGGTGACCAGAGCCATGTCCTCCATTCTCTTCGGCTTCTGGATCCCGATGCTGTCTATGATTTCGGCGTGGACTCGCAGGGCTTTCGCTCGATCAAAGATGTATCTCACGTATTGAATCGGGTGCACGCCGGTACTCATGAGCTTCCCACCCCCCGATTGCCCCGGATTCAGGTACCAGCTGGACTGCATTGCGTCTTTTTCTCCTTTCGAACCTAGGACAATGTCGTCGGACTCGAAGGCCTTGCACATGTACACCTTTCCTACTCCTCCGCTGTCTACTATGTCTTTTGCGACGCTGTAGGACTGCGCAAAGCAAAGGTTTTCCGTGTACATATCGAGGACCTTTGCTTTCTTCACCTCGCTGATCATATCATCAGCCTCCTTCAGATCCATGCAGAGTGGTTTCTCTACCGCAACATGTTTTCTCGCCTTCGCGGCTGCAACGGCAACGTCGTGGTGCAAATAGTTAGGCACTGCCACCGTCAACGCCTCAACATTCTCGTCTTCAACGAGATCATGAAAATCCGTGTAGGACTTCACATCATATTTAGCGGCAATCTTCTTCGAAACGTCTTCCCTTGCATCGCAGACGGCCACCAGATTGGATTCGGGGATTTGCCTGTACCATTCTGCGTGTACCGCCCCGATCGTCCCCAAACCCACAACAGCTGTGTTGACTTTCCTTGTAGTTTTCAAACGCATTGATCACGTGAGAGTATATTCAAAAAATTTCCTGAAGATCTAATAATGATGTCTCCGTGTTTTAGATCACTTTCTTTGAAAACTAATTCTCGTTTTCATTCAGGGGCTAGATTATTTTTTAGATCTCGATTCCTTGATCAGGTACCCCAGAATAGGAATGGCGCAAATAGACGGAACAATAAACGGAATTGTTAGGGAATTCCCCGAGACCGAACCTGCAATTACCGGACCAGCAAAACTGCCCATGCCGATTGAGTTTTCGAAGATTCCGGCGCCTGCCCCCATCCGCTCCCTTCTTGTCTCGGCGAGCAAGCCGACCATTGCAACGTAATAGACAAACGAGTAACCTAATCCGACGAGGCCAAACGAAAGGAAGTAAATTCCCCCTGAAGAGCTCGGAAGGACCATCAGAAGCGAAGCAAGTACCGCAAAAACGAGAAACGCAATGATGTTCCTGCCTCGAATCCGAGGATCGAGAAGGAAATTATTGATTCGCCTATTCGAAGTGAGGAGATAACCCAGGAAACGCGCGGCACTGAATGTTCCCGAGACGGCCCCGATGACGAGTACCGGAAGAGCCTGCGAGTTAGCGTAGGGAGAGAAAAACGACAGCATTGTATTGGACGTAATCGAGCAAATCACTAAAGAGAGGATATAGAATAGAGTCCTGAGTACTTTCGTTGAGCTCTTTCCCATCGCACTATTTTCAACATGGTCAATTACAGGCTCGGCGCGAGCGGATACCTTTCCACCGGATTCGATGACAGGCGCCGGCCTTTCCGATCGCCTAACTCGGGAAAACGGGAAAAGGTAAATCGACATCGCAACGAGCAGAAAGAGGGCATTGAAGATGAACACCTGGCGGATGGAAAAAAGCACGACCACGAATGCTCCTAGAAAGGGGCCAAGAGACGCTGCAAAGGACCAAGAGAGATTGAAAATTGCAAGCGCTCTCTTAGGATCCACTTTTGTATCATGAGTAACAGCAGAATCGATCGCCGGCCAGAAAGCCGCCCAGCCGAGACCCTCCACAAACCTGAGCGCAATGAGATCGATCGGGTTTGCCGAATATGAATAAAGGACTGAGACTAAGGCGAGCAGTGCAAGAGACAGGATGATGAAAAACTTGCGGGCCTGCCCCCTGTCAGAAAATCTTCCCATTACAAACGGCATAAAGGTATACACAATGCTCGCGCCCCCGCCGATGAGTCCTAATTCGAAGACGCTCGCTTTCATCTCGGTTCTTGCTAGAAGTGCAACGAAGGTCGTGAAAATCGGCTGGACGAAATTCGCGAGTGCAGCAGTGGTGTTGTTCTTCAGAAACTCCAGATCAAGAAGCGCGGGTTTGCCGGAAGAAAGCGAGCCTGTTTCATCCAATAGTTACAACTTCTCTCCCAGGTGCCGCAGTAGGGTTCCGGGAGAACTGGCTAAACGCATTTCGCCAGAGCTTGCCGGTCAATCAAGCAAAATGAATTGCAAACTAGAAGGACTAGCTCGCTGCATCGATGAATTGACCGTATACTTCGAAATATCTCTCTGGTTCCTCAATTCTTGCTGAATGAGAGCTTTTTTCAAAAATGACAAACTTCGAATCCTGGATCTCCCGATTCACTACCTCGCTGTTCTTCGGGGTGACTTCGTCGTACCTCCCGCATGTGATTAACGTAGGAACATTGATCTTGCGCAGCTCGTTTGTAATATCCCAGTACCGCAGCGTACCCACTGGAAAGAATTCGTTGGGGCCCCACATGAGTTTGTACACGAGACCGGGCCAACCCCGTCTCTTTTGCTCGACCATAGATTTAATCATCGGAGGCCATGGGTCCAGTCTGCACAGATGTCTCTTGTA
>JAPCJV010000143.1 GCA_027886785.1 Nitrososphaerota archaeon
CGTCAGCTTCGGCCGAGCAGTGAAAGAGTTTAGGATGGAGGTATCAAGCAATGAACAGGCAGATCGAAAAGAAGGCCCTGAAGATTCCGCGGTACGTCCCGCTCCTAAATCCGTTGATCAAGACCATGCTCCGTTTGGGAGCTCCCGTGGGTCCTATGACCCTGCTTACAGTGCGCGGTCGAAAGAGCGGAAAATCGTTCACCACCCCAGTAGGAGTAATGGAACTGGACGGCCATCGGTACGTGATCGGCACGTTTGGGAATGTAAACTGGGTGCGAAATCTCCGTGTTGCACGGGAAGCAAAAATTGGAAAGGGACGGCATCGAAAACTAGTCCGTGCGCAGGAGCTTCCCGTCGACAAGGCAGCTGACGTGTTCCAAAGGGTGTTTGCGCCTTACTTGTCCTCCAAGGTGATGAGTTCGTTTCTCAAGATGGGATATGATTTGAACAAGGAATCTACCTCGGCGGACTACCTGAAGGAAGCTCAACGCCACCCAGCGTTCGAAGTGTTTCAGTAAGGTGTTGAATTGCCATGAGCAAAATTACAAAGACAACGGAAGCGGTAGTAGTTTCTGAACCTGTTTCATCGCCTCGCGCCCTAACTATATCCCGAGGCAAAGGGGTTCTGATTGTATTAGGAATATTCGTGGCTATCTTAATGGGGGCGCTCGACCAGTTTGTGGTGCTTACAGCTCTGCCTACAATCGCAACAGATCTGAGCCAGCCAAGCGGTGTCGCGTTTGTCCTCGCCGCCTACCTGATCTCAGGGACGATTGGAATACCGATCTTCGGCCGACTGGCTGACATGTACAGCCGGCGCAGTGTTTTCCTAGTTGGACTGGTGAGATTCATTGCAGGATCAGCTCTCGCAGGATTCAGTGCGAATCTTGACGAGCTCATCGCCTTCCGCGCGGTCCAGGGATTTTCCAGCGAAGCCTTCATCATAGTGGGTTTTACTATTGTATCTGTCCTCTTTCCTCCGGAAAACAGAGCCAGAATTGCTGGTCTTTTTTCCGGATCGTTCGTGATAGCGACTATCCTGGGGCCCTTTCTGGGCAGCTACATCGTGGATCAGACATCGTGGCGCTGGGTATTCTACATCAACATCCCGATTGCCATTGCAGGTTTGCTTATCTTGATTCCGGTACTCGGCCGGTTGGTGCCCGAGAAAGCAACGAGGCACTTTGACGTTCCCGGGACCGCATTACTCGTGGGCTGGGTTTCTACCCTTATGTTTGCGCTCATTCAGAACTCGGACGCCGGTTGGGGGTGGACGGACTTGCGCATCCTGGGTTTGCTTGGGGCTTCTGCTACCCTTCTTCTGGGTTTTGTGTATCGTGAACTAAAGACAGACCAGCCCGTGGTTCCGTTGCGGTTCTTCTCGCGGCGGGTGTTTGCCGCAAGCGGGTCTGTTGCATTCTTCCGGGGTCTGGTCTTGTCGTCGCTTCTGGTGTTCGTTGCAATCTATGTGGGACTAATTTTGTCGCACGGAGGAGCGAGCACTGCAGATACGATTCGAGACGTCCTGTACTTTTTCCTGATTCCCGCTGTACTGGGTGCAGGCGCCGGAAGTCAGGTGATGCTACGAGTGCCATACAGGGCTTTGACCATGTTTGGGATGGGGTTAGCGGTGATCGGGACCTTCCTTCTCTCACAAATCTCCTCCGCAACGCCGGTGTGGCAATTCAGTTTCGGCTTCCTTCCAACAGGCGGACTCGTCCTCGCGCTTCCTTTGGTCGGTCTCGGAATAGGACTAACGTTCGCTGTCACTCTGCTTGCTTCGCAGTTCGCAGTATCAAGAGATGACTTCGGAGCTGCCACAGGAATTATTCAGTTTCTTGGAGTACTTGGCGGAGCGATTGGAGTGTCCATCCTATCCTCCTTTCAACAGTGGAGAATTGCAGCGCTGACGCCAGCACTGCCCTCGCAAAGTTGTCTTGGAGGGCCTGTATCATCAGTCTGCAGCTCGTACTTGCAAGCCGTTCAAAATGCAGGCGTGGTAGCGACTCAGGAGATCTTCATTATCGTCTTTGTAATGATGATCGCGGCGTTCATTTCTTCAATGTTCGTGACGGGCCACATGCCGAAAAGTGCAAAGGGAATGCAAGTAAATTGATTGGAGCAGCCCTAGGTTACATAGCCTCATGCGAGGAGTTCCCGGATATTCCGCTGGATCCCGCAATGAAATCATTCTGGGAAAAGCGTGCGGACGACTACATCGATGAGCGAATTGTCTTAGAGAATGAATAGCGAGGGCTACGGAATACCCTAATCATTTCTCCTCCATTTGATTTAGACATTTGTGCATAACTCGAGGGAATCATCGAAGAGCGGAGAGAGTCAAGATCCCTCAATGATTGTTGAATCAGGCATTGGATCAGCTTGTTCGTTCCATCCTTTAACCAAATCAGGATCAAACTTCACTAACTTGATTGCCCTAGCTTTAGTTCTTAGGACTGGCGGGACAACCAACAAGGCTTGAGCTTCATTTTCTGCCTCTATCGTTACCCATGCCGTATGAACTCCACTCTTACATCCCCAATCACAATTATTTAGATATCCAAATGCATAGACTGACTTCACCACTTTTTTGCATTCCTCTCCTGTGTGGGGGGATTCGATCAGGAATCGATCCATAATGTTAGATAATCGCCAGCAATTATATTAGCCTTCTAGAAATCCTCAGGCGATCGTATTTTCGTTCATCATGGTTTCAGCCTAAGATAAGGCCCGATTCCCTGAAGGACTTTGTTCTCGGCCTTGCGCAGATGATCCACAAAACTGGTGCGAGGCACGCCCATCAATTCCGCAATTTCCCCTGCTGTCGACGTTCGCGGCAGTCGATAGTATCCATTGTCCAGGGCAGTCATTAGAGCCTTCGTTTGCTTTTGGGTGAGCGTTCCGAAAAGCGAGGCGCTGGAAACTAGGAAGGTTTCCCGCACAGATTCATCAGAAATGGACCTCCGCGAGATCATTTCAATCTTACAATAGTCGTCGAGATCCTTGAAGAGATTCTTCAGATCTCTTTCTGAAAAGGCGATGATGCGGTACCACTCCCACCCCTCCGAGTAAATTGCAGGCTGAAGTTCCAGGCAGTTCCTCTTCTCAATTACAGGAAGCGTCGGGGGCGGGATCTGATCGCACGCGCAGTGCATCAGGACCACCTGCAGATTGGACTTTGCATAGGATCTCCGGATGATCTTGGTGCCCAGCGATTTCGTAAGCTCCTGGATGTCTAGTTTCATTCCAGGATCATTTTGCAAATCCCTGTGTGCTATTTCGAGGACGTCCCTGCTCCAATTGCACCAGTGGGATATTACAACGGAAGGATGGTTCTTGGAGAAAGAGTTGTAAGGGCAATCATGCTGGAGCTTGAACGCAACTTCGTAGTGAGTCATTGAAGGCAGATATCGATTACAGCGATTTATGTTGATAGCCGCTGTTTGACGGCATATTGCGAGTCCCTTTAAGGAGGAATCGAGCCAAATCTCTAATTTTCCATGTTGAATTTACTAAGCGAGAGTAAAAAGCAAATAATCAGACTCATGGAATGACATGTCGTAAGCTAACGATGGTTAAGAGCAATTTTGAGAAATTCAATCCCGATTTTGAAATAGGCCGGATTTCGAATTTCCTCAGATCCCACTTAGAATCGGCAAAAGCGAAGGGATTTGTCCTGGGAATAAGCGGTGGGATCGATAGCGCAGTTGTCGCCTCACTTAGCCAGGGAGCTGTCGGTTCTGAGAAAGTTCTAGGTCTATTATTGTTTGAAGATTATCACAGAGATTCAAACGACTACGCCGATGCAAAAATGCTGGTCGATCAACTGAAAATAAAGTCCCTTGATATTCCAATTAGTCCCCTAATCACCGTTTTTGAGCAGACTCTCCGTTCTAAAAAAATCGAGCCTTCTAGAGTTACCCTTGCTAACATGAAAGCTAGGATTAGAATGACTTTGCTTTACGTTCTTGCAAATCAAGAAAATTACCTTGTCACTGGGACAGGAGACAAGAGCGAGGACTTAATTGGGTTCTTTACTAAATGGGGCGATGGTGGTGTTGACTTGCTGCCAATAGCGCATCTGTACAAAGGACAGGTGAGAGCTTTAGGGCGGCATCTTGGATTGCCTGAACAAGTCGTGACTAAACCTTCCAGCCCTAACCTTTGGAAGGGACACAAAGCTACGGACGAAATACCAGCTGACTATGAAATATTAGATCCAATAATGTCCCTCCTGTTCGATCAAAACGCGAGTCGCATGGAAACGAGCGAGAAAACCGGCGCCCCTAAGTCCCTTATCGATGAGGTAATCCGAAGGAATCTCGCCAGTAGACACAAGCGATCATACCCTGCGATGGTCGCTAGCTGGTGATTGTCGATCGAATAACTTAAGGGTCACATTCTTCGTGGCCTTATCGACGCACAGGCCAGCCTGTGTCGTATGCCCAGCTCATGCTCTGTTTGAAGCCGATCTATTATGCTAGTAAGTCCTGAATTGCCAGAAGACGAGTGCCCTAAATGTGGGTCAACGAATGTTCAAGAAGCTTTGATTGGCTATCTTGATTCATTATGCAATTGAGCCATTCAGCTTACGATCATAAAATTCCAAGCCTTCATTGATTTGTCGGCTTTCAATGACGTAACGCGAAATCTGTGAAACATTCGATGGATAAAGCCTAAATTTACACCATTCTTCGTCAGTGGCTGTACCAGCGTGGTATGCTTCCATCCTGATCACAATCTTCTAGCAAATTTCGAATCCTTACAAGATACCACGCGAATCTCCTCCCTTTCCAAGTTAGTGCGTACACTATACTATCGGTAACAGAATCACTTTCTGTCTTTTTTACTATCAAGCCATAATGTAAAAGGGAACGTAGTGACCTTCCAAGTGCACTTTGATTGAGTATACGACGAAGCTCATGAAAAGTTGCATCACCATCCTCTTTCTTGCGGAGATAAATCAGAATTTTCACATCGCTCAGTCTATAGATCTTCGCCAGCCATCTAGGAACCTTCTTTCTCGCCATTGGGGCGAGGCGAAAAGTTTCCTCTATCTAATAGGCTAACTCATCTGCAATTGTAAACCAGTTGTCTAATAATTTCAAGGAGATACATATCGAAAGCTTCCAAATTTGGCCTGGTAGAGCGCGTGGTTCTCCTTTTCCGACTATAGTTGTATTCTGCACAAATGATTTCGCTCGAGAAGGTAAGACCATACGTCTGCTGCACCAGACGACGACATATAATAGTCAGCACTTTTTCTATCGGGTGTCTCGAAGCCATACTTTGGAAAATGTAAAAGCGGAAAGTGAAAACTCAAGAAGAAGAATCCGACCAGCTGTAACTATTGAAAAAGCCTCGAAGAGAAAAAAGAACTTCGTTCCAGCAAAGACAAGAGCTCCGGCAAGTACCAGCCCCGAAGTAGCAATCCTTTCCATCTTAGAGAGGTCCCCGTTATCCGGTATTCGCACCCACGTGGTATTGCAGGAAATCAAGACAAAGTGGTTCCCCGAACTAACTGGAACGGATAAAAGCGCCATTTATCCAGCCTCCAGAAAGAAGATCGTGGATTCGATCATCAAATTCGCGAAAAAACATCTTATAATGAAGGGGCAGGTTTTCCCTCCCAGTTCTGAGAATCCCGTAGGGATCTGGCGCGTTACTTCCCTCGGAATAGAGCGGGCACAAAAGGAAAATGGTTCTTGGGTACCCAAATATGTGGATGTGCATTCACTGATAGAAGCGGAGGAGTAAAGCCCCACACTTTTCGTC
>JAPCJV010000144.1 GCA_027886785.1 Nitrososphaerota archaeon
TAAGTATAACGAGAAACTGACTCCCGAATGCAAGCAGGTATTGGAAAATCGCAGGGCAGCGTCCTCCACTTCTTATACAAAGTTAGCTGCCATCCTACGACAAGTCTGTCCTGATAACAGACTTCGAAACCAGCTCGTGTTCATGGGTTCTCCAAGGTGCGGCCGATGGGCAGGAAATGCCGTGCAGTTACACAATATGGCCCGGCCTATAGAGATCTTCGAAGACGAAGTGAACGTGGACAGGGCCCGTGCCTTGATACGTGCGGAGGATTATGAGGGGATCCAAAAAGAATTCGGCTCCGTATTATTAACAGTGAAATACAACATTCGAACATCCTTCGTGGCCGAAGAAGGTGACAGATTCAACGTTTGCGATTTAAAAGGGATTGAAACTTGTGTCGGTGCTTGGATGTCGGAATGCACTCCTCTTCTCAATGTTTATCTTGAAGGGCGTGATGCTTATCTTGATTTTGCCGTGAAGATGACCCAAATCCCGTATGAGACATTGGAACAGGACATCCATTCAAAAGACAAAGCAATAAAGGCTAGAGCAAAGAAGCATCGGCAAATAGCAAAGCCAGCCGTATTAGGTTGCATTTATCGTTTAGGCGGCGGCCAGATGGGTATGAAGAAGGGCGATCCGATCAAGCAGGGTCTTTGGGGTTACGCCGAAGGATACGGTGTTTCAATGACGCAAGAGCAGGCCCATGAAACCGTTAGAGTTTTTCGAGAATCTTATATCGAGATTGTTAAAATGTGGTTCGCCCTTGAGAAGGCCATTAAGGAGGTTCTGGAAGGAACGCAGGTTAAACGAGAATTAGGACCCAATGGATGCATCAAAATTGATAAACTCACTTTTACCTGTAATGAAACGCAGCGATGTGTCCTGAGGATTCAATTGCCGTCAGGCCGCTTCCTCCATTATATGGACGCTATGATTGATGAAATCAAAATGCCGTGGCAGAATCAGGAAGGCGATGATGTTTATAAGCCTTCCTTCTGCTATGCTGGCCAAGATCAGACGACAAAACAGTGGTCTTACGTGACTTCGCACGGCGGAAAAGTTTTTGAGAACATAGACCAGGGAATATCAAGAGATGTTTTGGCGAATAAGTTGCTTCGATTCGAGCAAGAAGGGTTGCCTGTAGTGGGGCATGTCCACGACGAAGGAATTTCAGAAACTGAAGATCACCCATTCGCACCCGGCCTGAATGAGATGATCCGCATTATGGGCGAACCGATTGATTGGGCGCCGGGACTGCCCCTGGGATCAGATGGGTTCGAGGGGTCATATTACCACAAATAATTGCTTGACATCCTGAAGAGAAATATGATAGGGTCTTAAAGGGTAGGAGGTTTCATGACCGTTAAAACCAAAATCGTTCGAAAATACGTCTGTGCCAAATGCAGTGCCCCGGTGACAAGAAGTGGCAATGGTTTGGGCACCCGGAAGTGTTCCAAGGGTTGCTCCAAACGCCAGTTCTTTGTCAAGCGATTCATTGGTTGCGGGAAAGAGGCAGAACGGAATCGACACGAGGATTATCCTGTGCGGCGGGCCGTTGCTGTTCGTACGGTCATTCAAAAACAGGAGAACGAATAATGAATTTAAATGAATATCAGAAAAACAGTCGCGGAACTGCAAGATACAAACGTGGACTCACTACCATAGACGGACTTACTTATTCTGTATTAGCCCTTTGTGGGGAAGCCGGCGAATTAGCGAACAAATTGAAGAAAAGTCATAGAACTGGAACAAAACCAGATGAATTAGTTCTAGCTGATGAGTTGGGCGATGTGCTTTGGTATGTTGCGTCCGTAGCCCATGAACTTGGAATGGATTTAGAGTACATCGCCCAGATGAATTTGGAAAAATTGCAGCAGCGGATAAAGGCTAATAAACAAGTAGGATAAAAAAGAATGACAAAGAAAAAGTTTATACCGATTTTGGGAGACGATCTGGAGCGGATGACCGACGAGCAGCGCCGAGATTATGTCATTACTGCCTGCGAATACGTTGACCTGCCTCCTGAGTTGAATCTGATTGATTTAATTTATTTGGACAGCGGTTTCAAACGCATTCTTACATTGTATATCAAGAAGGGTGGAACGGATATTATTCGTAGTAAGCGGGGAATCAATGTGACTTCTTTGGTGCCGGCCAACGGAGAAGGCTATGTTGCTTTCATAGCGACGGGAAGAGATCCTAGTGGAAGACAAGAAATTGCTGTAGGCGCCTCTTCCATCAAGGGATTGAATGGTCAACAGATTCCCGATGCGGTAATGACTTCACAGACCAAGGCTTGCAGGCGCCTTACACTTCAATTTGTCGGCGGCGGTTTTTCAGACGAGTCAGAAGTGAAGGAAGGAATTCTTCAGATCCCAGAATCAAATATAACTCAACCTGTTCAGCCTAAGATTGCCCCTAATGCAGGTGCTGGCAAAGATATTACGGATGCTTCCAAGGCCCCCGCGTCATCCCCCACCCCAGTAACAACTTCGCAGACCGAGTCCGCTGTCACGCCAGCGGCTTCGGCTGCGGAGGAACCCAAACGTAGAAAAAGGATTAGAAAAATAGCGACGTTAGACGGGCCCTCTGAAAGTGAGAAATTACAGGCAGAATTAGAACCTATGCCAGAACCAAAGCCCGTAATTAGTCCAGAAATTATAAAGGCTGGAAATGAATTAAGAGAATCAATTCTTAAAAGTTTGAATTCTGAAATCGAATCTATAATGAAAGAAGATCCTACAGTATCGGGGGTGACTACCTTCATACCCAAATCAGCCGTTGCTGAGGAAAAGTCCTTTATTGGAACTCGTTGCACTACAGAACAATTGGCCGCATTTCGTCGTCGCCTTTCTACGTTAGTCAACGAGACTCTCCCTCCAGCCGGCTTCCTGCAATCCGAAAAATTAGGAAGCCGGAACGAAAAGATCAAACTGTTCGTGCAGAAGATGTTTCCATCAGCAGATACGAAAAATCTTTCTGTGGAACAGTGGGTCTATTTCTTTGATTTCATGAACAATAAACTTCAAATTATTGGAGCAACGGAGTTAGTTAAGTTCATAGACGAGAAAATCGGAGAAATTTAGTGACCCAAATAATAACTATTCCTAAATATCCCAAATGGGATCAAATAGAAACAGAAATTGAAATTCTTGAAAACACCGGGATTTGGCCATCGGGTATTATACCAGAGTGGGCACAAACTGTTGCAAATATATGTCACTGTTATACGGCGTCAAGTGTTGTTATAGAATTTGGTTTGAAAGAAATTATTCGGCAATTGAAAGGAAAAATAAATGAAACTGCCGTTGGTAATTGAAAATCTTCTTTCACGATTCTTTCCGCCACAAGCTATGGGTTTTGTGCCCGCCTCGGTGCACAATCATTTGATAGAATTAGAAAACAGTGAGTTTGGGGACGCACCGAATTATCCGATCGGGCCGAAGTACGAATGGGCAAAGGGAAGGAAGCGTGCAATTTAAAAGAAAATTAAAAAAGAGATGTAAAAGAGGACACTTATTCACAGAGAAAAATACTCGTATAGATAAACAAAACGCTCGTGTTTGTTTAAAATGTCGTCGAATGCATAGTATTGCCCGAAGTAAAAATCCTGGAATAGGTTCGGGGGGTCCGAACAGAATAAAAATCCGTTGTGTTAATGGGCACCCCTTTTCAAAAGAAAATACTTATGTAATAAAACGAGATGGGAAATCAGTGAGACACTGCATAAGTTGTTCAAGACGGCAGTGCGCAGAACATAGACAACGCCGAAAGAAAAGAGTATTTAAGGCATATGGCGGTAAATGTTCTTGGTTAGGATGTAATATAACAGATGTAGATATGTTAACCCTTGATCACGTTAATGATGACGGGTCAGAAGAGAGGATTAGGGGATTTACTGGTGGAGATGTTATTTATAAAAAAGCAGAAGAAGAGAATTATCCTGATAGGTATCAAATTCTATGCGCCAATCATAATTTGAAAAAACAGATCGAGAAATTACGTGCAAAAAGAATTCAATCTTAATGAGGAACAACAAGTTTGTATAGATTCTATGGACGGTACTTTTGTGGTACTTGCGGGACCCGGATCTGGAAAAACTACAGTCTTAATTAGGCGATATTTAAAAATGCTAATGTCAGGAATATCGTTTAATGATATGTTAAATTTAACTTTTACTTCGTCAGCGGCTAGCGAAATGGCCTCCAGAACTGGGATTTTAAATGCTAAATCTGTCTTCAGAACTTTCCACAGCTTTGCTTTGGATATGCTCAAGCAGGAACGCCACAGACTTCCCTTTCAAACCTGCGACACGATCATCCCTGTGGAACTCCAAGATTATCAACTCATGTTCGATTTGGCGAAAACCTATCCCACGATCAGATGGCGTACATTGCTTGATAGAATTACAGAATGGAAGTGCTCTGCTGTTTCGCCAGATCAGGCACTTCTGGATACCCAGCATTTGGGAATAGAATATTTCTATGCTGCGGCATACCGAGATTATGAGATAAAATGTCGCGAGCAGGGCTGGCTGGATTTTACGTCGCTGATGAACGAAGCAGTTCTCATGTTGGAAACAAATGAGGAAGTTCGAAATAAATATAAACGCAAGTATATCTCTGTGGACGAGGCTCAGGATTGTGATGAAGTGCAATTCAGACTTCTGCAACTGATCTTTGACGGAAATATTTTTGCTGTAGGCGACGAGAACCAACTTATTTATGAATGGCGGAATGCTAAGTCCGGGAATTTAACTAATTTCGCGCGAGTGTTTCCCGGTGCCCAAGTTCTTTTCTTAGGAACCAATCATCGAAGCACAAAGAATCTAGTGGATTTTCTGATTGAGATTCTTCCAGTTGATAACGGACTCGCTTCTCATATGACCACTTATAACGAACCCGGCGAACCCGTCATAATTACAAAGTATCTGGACGAGGAGCATGAAGTTGATCAAATTTTAAAGAAAATTAAGGATCCAGAGCACAGCGCCATACTCGCTAGAACAAATCGCCAACTTTTTATTTTCCAACGAATGCTTGCGATGCGTGGAATCAAATACAACTTCTTGGGTAAGAAAGATTTTTGGGATCAGAACGAGATCAAGAAACTGCTGAACCTGGCCAAAAACTATCATCGCGGAAACGGATCGGCAACAGTTGTATTAACGGATTTGATCCACCAGCACAATCTTCTCCATGCATACTCCCAAATAGGCGTCACCAATCCGATGGAATCCAGTCCGGTTGAAAATTTGAACAGCATTGTAAAAATGTCGGTTGACAAGGGAAGCATCACGGACTTTTTAAACTATTTGCGTAAATTGACGCATGCTCGAAAATCCTCAAAAGCCCTTACCCTGTCTACCGTACATCAAGCCAAGGGCAGGGAATGGGACTATGTTTATCTGGTGGGAGCTAATCAGGACATAATGCCCCATAAGGACGGAGAACCCGCAGAGGAGAATCGAATCTTTTTTGTGGCCTGCTCCCGAGCTGCGAAAGAATTGCATATCTCGTATTACAAATCTCTTTCTCAATATCTAAAAAATTATCGAGATCGGATTGTAGACGAATCAGAGGAAAAAGAAAATGGCTTTCCTTTATATCAATAGTCACGGAGTTCCTTGGCAAAAACACAGCTATAGTGCTGGCAATGATTTTGATCAGAGCCCTAGCAAATATTATTTGCGTCGTGTCATAGGTTGGCGTGAAAAAGATGATAAGGCATCTTTTAAATTCGGGAGAGCTATTGAGAA
>JAPCJV010000145.1 GCA_027886785.1 Nitrososphaerota archaeon
CATCTTTTACTTTCTATCCATTCAGCTCCAGCTCTGAACCCATTACTACCGGCCAGACCTTCAATTACGTAATAAACTTCGGTAATGGACAATCAATTTCAGGATCTCTCATTACGCAATGAGAAGACCAGAGCTCCGGCAGTCGAAGTTTATAGAAGCCTTGAGCCCGAGCGAGGGCTTCGTTAACTCGCGCCGTAGCTCCCTGTGATTGTGCAATGTTCGATTTTTCAAAGGGTCTTTGCACCTGTGGGCTCCATTTAGCGGGATCTAGAGAATTTTATTCAAACGGCTCGACGGAATAGGCGAATTCTTGGGGACAAATGGCACGGGCTAGAGCATTAGCATTGTGGAATAGCCGCGATCGCGAAAAATGATAGATAGGCTTGCAGAAGATCAGAATAATGTAAGGCTACTCGCCAACGATCTGTTGATGGGGCTTTTGTTGATTATTATTTCCTTTCGGCAAAAACACCAACGCCAGATCCCGGAAAGTGAACGAAGATGTGATTGTTCGAACTATCGACAGCAACGGAACAGGCATCGGGTGCTATCGGAATATTAGTAAGCCATTTACCCTGCTTCGCATCAACGACTCCAAAGATCGGCTGCGGAGTTCCTGCTTTAGTTCCGTCAGAGGTCATGTAACCCCCCGCAACATAGATGCGTTGGTCTCCTGGATTGTACCACACTTCATCAGTACCGCCGATCTGGGGGATAGTTTCAACAAGCTGCCCGTCCCTCGAATCTATTATGACAGACTTGGAAGTGCCGCCAAACCAAATGGGCCTAATACTGCTTCCCACAAAGAGATTGAATTCGGAGCAATGTGCCAAGGCATCTGGCATGGTATCGTAGGCAGGAAGTACTCTAATCACTTCCATGGATACCGGGTCTATGACATCGATCTGTCCTCCGGGATTCCTCACCGTCCTCGGAATAGCCAAATAGAATTTGTCGTCGCGGGCATTCCAAAGAGGATGCTCGGGATCCTTTGCATCAGGATAAACAATCTTGCCCAAGATTGTTAGATCTTTTGCAGACACAAATGTTACGAATGGTGGACTGTCCTTGTTGTTGCAACTTAGTATGATTTGATGCTTCGGATCAAAACCCACCATGTCAATGAGCTTTGACCCGCCCGTTGCAATCGACGCTTCGATTGAATTAGTTTGCATATTCAAAATCTTCAAGGTACTATCGCCATCTCCGATCCATAGGCGAAGGTTAGAGTCCTGTACGATACCATTGGGGCCCGACGTTAAATCATCACCCGTCTCGCCCACGCATCCTTGTACAGTTCCGAGAAATTCACAGTTTTTGGTATCGATAACGGAAATGCCCTTGTTTGAGCGATCGGTTAGATAATATCGGTGTAAGTTAGAATCGATCCAAGCCCAGTCAGAGCTGTAAGAAAGTTCGGGCATTTGAATTGTCGTTATCAAATCGTAAGCCGTACTCATGAAATGCAGAGCAGCCCTGAGCACATTTTATCATTTTTCGTGATTTCACCTTAACGTCTACATGGTACGAACTCTCGATAAAACCGAAAATCATTTCCTCAGCTCACGGAAACACGATTTCAACCTCAGACAAGATGAGTGGCGCGAGGCAGTAAGTTGTGATTTCGGTCAGTGATAGCTCGAAGACCTATATGCTAAGATAGCGTTGCGAAGTACTGTAAGGTCCCATAAATTGCGGGATCATAATTGAACCCGTGAACGTTGGAGGTCATCGGCTGTGAAAATTCCGGGTAAACAGTCCACAAATACATGACCGCGTTATTTGCGATTTGGTTCATCTGACCACTCACAGCCACCACTCCTGAAACGTTGCCAGTCGAGCTCGCCGCGACTCCCTGGCTGTACAAATTTGCCATCGCGGCCAGGTTCCACCCTGTGGACAGTGGAAACGCATTGAACGGATTGTAGAGCGGTAGGAGGAAATCCAGAGCCCACGGGTAGTCTGCCACCGCATTAGATGCCCACATGAATAGATTCCCCGAAAAGCCTTCCGTAAGCAGCACTGAGGAGGGAATGGGAGTCACCACAACGGAAAGTCCCATGTTGTATGTCGAGCTGACATTGTTGATAGACGCTGCAATCTGAGTCATGATGTCTCCGTCAACAGAGTCTCCGCTCGGATAGCTGAGCGTTATAGTTTGAGAGACAGGATTTAGGCAGTGTCCATTTGTCGCCAATAAAGGACAGCCAAATGTGTTGTTGAAGATCCCAGAAGGCGCAGAGGTTCCATTGTAGAAATCAAAATGAGCAAGCGGGTGTTCCATTGCTGAGAGAAGCAAACTCTGAACCGCCGACAGATTGAAGCTGTATCGTGGTACGATGGAAGCATTGTAGGTACCAATGGGAGGAAATCCGGGAGGCATTCCGTTGGGCGCCACCCTGCCCATGTTGTTGTTAACGTCTCTATTTATCGCACTCATGTTAAGAGTGTCAGCAAGAGCTAGCCTAAGTCGGATATCCGCAAACGGTTGAAAGGTGTAATAAGTGCCAGTATTAGGGTTGGTAACATTCGTCGCGTAGACTTCGAGATTTGTCTGGAAGCTCGTAAAAGGTCCGTAGACATCGATGCCTGGGATTATCGACGAAAATGTCCCAGAGTTTAGCCAGATATTTCTGTCTGCAATGTCATAGAGGTGGTCGTTGGGGAGGTCGATCGCCATCGCTGCCCCCGATTGCGATGCAGCCCGGAGATCTAGCTCTCTCGTGGTCAAGCTCGGGACATAATTGATGTTTATTGTCTTTATTTTAGGGATGATTTTCGCTGATGCCCCGGAAACGAATTGATAGGGCCCGCCCCAATATCCAGGATTCGCAACAAGGACTATGTTATTGGTGCTCTGCCCGATGCTTTGGATACTATAGGGACCGGTTCCTGCCATTGATCCGGAATTGCTTCCGTCAAGATAAGTTGTCCCGCATCCATTGGGAGTTGCCGCAGCGTTGCAGGTCGTGATCTCATCTGCAAAGTACTGAAGGATACGGCTCGTAAGGTTCCCGTTGAGCGTCGGATAAGGTAGAGAATATTGACTACCTGAAGAGTTCCACATTGTAAGATCGTGCTGCATCACGTAATTGGGCGCGACGATATCAGCCCAGGTGTTTGCGATAAGGTAACCAAAAGCAGCATTCGGATTTTGGATGTGCAGCGTGAAAGTCAGTGGACCAGTTACTTGTACGAAGTTCTGCGCGAGCACTTCCCTTTCCCAAGTATTCGTGTAGTTGTGCGGACCGCTCAAAAACCAGCTGAGACTCGAGTTCAACATCTGTTGTACGATCCAAGCAGGACCGGTCCCCTGACTTGCAGGTGCTGCACCATCGATTACCAGCAGTCTCGTAAGAGAAAAGTAAACTGCCGTAGAATTTAGCGGTTCACCGTCGGCAAAAGTGATTCCACTCCGCAATGTGAAATTAGCTGAGGTACCGTTTGCCGATAGAGAATAACTGGAGGCAAGCCAAGGGATCACTTGAGCCCCGTTCGATTGGTTGTACCATAAGAGCCCCTCGTAAACGTTTTGCATGATATTCGAGTCGAACACAGAGTAAGCAACCTGCGGATCCAGCTGACGTGGAGTGTTGATTGTTTCCCATGTGAAGGAGTTAGGCGGATTGGTGGTAGAAGAAGAGGTAGTATTGCTTGACGAAGCCGATCTCGATGTGTTACTAAGTAAAGAACTCGTGATAATTGACGACGAAACGGTTCGGGCAGAGGAAGTAACAGAGGATGTCGCAAAAGAGGATGCTGTTGAAGATTCGACGCTAGACGCATTACTTGTTGTCGTAGAGTTTGACGAATTGACAGTAGAAGGAGAAGCGTGTCCTTGATTCAAAGCGAAAAATCCAGCTGCGAATAAAACCACGATAAGAACGATGACAATCGAAACGGTTCCGGCTCTGCTTAGTGCAGAACCCGCTTTGTTCACGGTGAAGGGTGTCGATTTTTGTCATAAATACATTATGTCCTTTCTGAATCCACTCATTATAGATTTGTTTTAGGAAGACCACCAATAATTTTGCAATCGATCTGGCCAAGAGTTTTCGAGATCAATACATCGCGCTTCAGCTGTTTCTGCTTCAGAAGCGTCAACATCAGTGTAATTTTTCAGAGCTACTCCGCGCAGATCATTCACGCTCTCAATGTTGTTATTAGTAAGATAACTCTTCAGGCCATCAAGGCATTCCTTGATTGCTCCAAGCCCTTTCAAGTAAATCGCGCTGACTATCGAAATGCCACTGGCTCCGAGGGCGATGCGCTCCACTGCATGCTGCCAAGTCATAACTCCGCCTCCACTTATGACCGGCAGCTGGATCACCTTCGCGCAGATCAGGGTAAAGTTCAACCCGACCGGATTCATAGCCGGTCCACTGTAAGCTCCACGCAATCCCTGTTTTTTCACTCCTGGATAAGTCAATTTGAATCCATGAATATCCGGCGCCGCAATGCCCGGAAGCGCATTCGGACCACTAATCATGGCCGCACCAGAGTTTTTACCTGCCTTTGCAACTGTGACGTAGTCAAATTCATCCACTCCAAGTTTCATTCCGATCGGAAGCCCGACTTGACTCTTCAATTCCGCGATCGTTCTCGACGCTAGATCGGGATTCATCAGCCCCCCCGGAGCGATGTCTAATTCAATAATATCCGCCCCCGCTTCCTTCAGAGTTAGGGCGATCTTCAACCAGGAGTCAAGGTCCGACGATTTCCCGGCTATGTTTGCAATGACAGGTACTTTTTTTGGAAGATCCGTCTTGATTTTTCTAACAAGCTTTGCGCCCCGGTCCAAACTCACGCGGAGATCCCCAATCACGTTCACCCCCTCTTTTGTCAAAACGGCTTTAGCTTGATACACGTGGTGGTCTGGAATGATGTGCGAAATTAGTTTCGTCGTTATTCCTCCGACACCGGCTTTCACCAGCACTCGGATCTTATCAATGTCATTTGTAAGCGACGAAGCTCCAATAATCAATGGATTATCGAAATCCATCCCTGCAATTTGGATAGATAGATCAGGCATGATAGCGAAGACGAATTTCGTTGTTAGTAGAACTTTTCGCGTTGGAACCTTTTGGGAAGTTCTCCCCCCATCCTTCCGACTCGGCCCCTTGCAGATCTCGGCAAAATGCCCGACCACCTCGCGGACAGGATTATGATCTCAGGGCTTTATGCTAAAATGTCTAAAGTTAAAGAGACCAGACCAAGAGCCTGCTTCACCAGACGACGACCTATAATAGTCAGCACTTTTTCTGTCGGGTGTCTCGAAGCCATACTTTGGAAAATGTAGAAGCTCAAAGCGAAAATGCGAGAAAAAGAATTCGACCAGCCGCAACTCTCGAAAAGGCCTCGAAGAGAAATAAGAAAAAATACGTTCCAGCAAAGACGAGAGCCCCGGCAAGTACCAGCCCCGAACTGGCAATACTATCCATCCTATCCAGGTCCCCAACCTCCGGTATTCGTACACACGTGGTCTTGCAGGAAATCAAAACAAAGTGGTTCCCCGAACTAACTGGAACCGACAAAAGCGCGATTTATCCAGCCTCCAGAAAGAAGATCGTCGACTCTGATCAAGTTCGCGAAAAAACACCTCATCATGAAAGGGCAGGTTTTCCCTCCCAGTTCTGAGAATCCAGTTGGAATCTGGCGCGCCACTTCCCTCGGAATAGAACGGGCACTAAAGGCAAGCGAGGCCTGGGTACCCAAGTACG
>JAPCJV010000146.1 GCA_027886785.1 Nitrososphaerota archaeon
CCCTGGGAGGGATTGCGATTTCGTGAGTCAGGGAAGGAGAAAAAGAAGTGGGGGCAATTTCTATCAAAGTCTAAATGACTTTGCCTGATTTCTATTTCACGTTGAAAAAAGATATTAGTGCCTCAGGAAGTACATGTCTTAGGCTTTTTCTTTGGTCCGCAGAAAAAAGCGAGACATTTATGGTAATTGGGTCTGGGAGGACATCGATCTAGGGACCAAATCAAAAGAGGAAACTGAATACGGGGGTCCTATAGAAGCCTCGGAACTCGGATCTCAAGGGCTGGAATGGCGGGATTATCTTGCCCTTGTTCTTGCGTCTCTCGAGACTTTTTTGCTTCCATTCGTGGTTTTGATTCTAATTCTTCTCGGATTGATCTTAGTTCTTGCTCTAGTAAGATAAAATTTAGGCCAGGTCACGATTTTTTAATCATGCCGGAATTCTCTCGCTCATTTCCAGTTCTCGTCTGCTTTTGAAATCAATGTTATAGTGGCACTCAATCCAATGCCCCGGTTCAATTTCCACTAGCGGGGGAAATTCTTCCGTACATTTGCCAGTTGTATATGGACATCTCGTTCTGAATCTGCAACCGCTTGGGATATCAATCGGGCTGGGCACATCGCCCTCGAGGACTCCCAATTCTTTTCTTTTTTGCGGATCGGGATTGGGAACCGACGAAAGAAGGGCGTAAGTGTATGGGTGTTTTGGATTTTCGTAAATTGTCTGCATGTTACCGATTTCGACAATCCTTCCCAGATACATCACGGCGACACGGTCACACATGTGTCTGATCACTGACAAATTATGAGAAATGAAAAGATACGTCAAGTTGAAGTCGTGCTGCAGCTTTTTCAAGAGGTTTAGAATCTGTGCCTGGACCGAAACGTCAAGGGAGGATGTCGGTTCGTCTAGTAAAAGGAATTGGGGATTTACTGCAAGGGCCCTGGCGATTGCCACCCGTTGTCTCTGACCGCCACTGAATTCGTGTGGAAATCTGGAAAGATGATCTTGATTCAGACCCACAGTTTCAATTAGCTTCTCCACTACTGCGTTGGATTCCTTCTTTGAAGAGGTCACTTTGTGAATTTTCATGGGCTCAGAAAGTGTCGATCGGATCGTCTGCCGCGGATCTAAAGAGGCATAAGGATCTTGAAAGACCATCTGCATCCTTCGGCGATAGGATTTCAAATCTCGTCCCTTAAGTTTTGTAATGTTGTTTCCGTCAAAGAAAATTTCCCCCTTCGTCACGTTTGTAAGCCTCATGAGCGATCGGCCCAGAGTTGTCTTACCTGAGCCCGATTCTCCCACCAGGCCCATAGTTTCACCCTTTTTGACACTAAGAGATACTCCGTCGACTGCTTTGACATTCGCGAGAGTCTTTCCCAATAGGCCACCCTTTAACGGGAACCACTTGTACACGTCCTTGATTTCTATTAGATTTTGTTGGGCTTCCATTTCATATCAATCAATACAGATGACAAGCTACGAGATGGTTAGGGCGGGCTTCGACTAACGGGGGTTTTATTTGGGGACATTTCTCAAACGCAAAGGGACACCTGGGATGGAAGCGACATCCAGAGGGTGGATAAATCAAGTTGGGCACGCTTCCTTTTATCGATTCCAATTCCGTCGAAGTCACATCAGGCTTGGGAACGGCCGCAAACAACCCCTTGGTGTAGGGATGTAGAGGGTTTTGAAACAGCTCAAATACGTCGGCCACTTCCACGATATTGCCTGCGTACATCACCGCCACCCGATCGCAAGTTTCAGCAACGACTCCCAGATCATGGGTGATCAAAATGATCGAAGAATCTATTTTGTCCCGCAAATCCTTCAGAAGTTTCAATATTTGCGCCTGAACAGTAACATCAAGGGCGGTTGTAACCTCGTCAGCCAACAATACCTTTGGCCGCCGCACAAGTGCCATTGCGATCATCGCGCGTTGCCTCATTCCTCCTGAAAGTTCGAATGGGTACATTTTGAATACTCTTTCCGGCTCTGGCAATCTTACAAGGTGCAAAAATTCGATCGCCCTAAGCCTCGCAAGTTTCTTGCCTTCGCCTTTACTTATCCTCCCCCCGGAACTTTTGATCTTCTCCAGGTTCGCTTTTTCTTTTTCGGCCCCGGAGTCTAGAGACGCATTATCTTCCAGGGAACGAGATTCGATAGCCCCGAGTCTTGACTCGACTAGTTCATCTTTGTACACTTTGAGATTTCCAGTAAAGATTTCTGTAATCTGAGCACCGATCGTCATAACCGGATTCAGATAGGTCATCGGATCCTGGAAAACC
Organism: Nitrososphaerota archaeon; assembly: GCA_027886785.1. Next base: position 2,290 of record JAPCJV010000146.1, read on the forward strand.
AAAGCGATCTCCTTTAGACGAGCAATTCGAATTTCCTTTTTCGATCTTCTCAAAAGATCGCTACCGTTTAGCAGGACCTGCCCCTCGAGGATTCTCGAGTTTTCCGGAAGTAGCCCCGCTATAGCCAAGGCGGTTACGGATTTTCCGCAGCCTGACTCGCCAACTAATCCAAGGACTTCGCCCTTGTAAACGGTAAGATCTATCCCATCGAGGGCTTTCACGACACCCGCGTACGTGTTGAAGACTACCCTTAATCCCTTAACCTGAAGGGCGGGTTCACTACGCGATTTTTGTGTTTGAGTCTCCAACATGTCTAGGACACAAGGTTACTATGCGCCATTTTTTTCGACTGAATTGATATTAACGACGCAATCTCGGATCCAAAATGTCTCTTATTCCATCGCCTAAAAGATTGAATCCGAGGGCTACTATTACAATAGTTAATCCGGGAAAAACGATGAGCCAAGGCGCAATAGAAACGAAACTTATTCCGTCGCTTACCAGTTTGCCGAGTTCGGGAGTTAGCGGACTGGGAGCGAATCCCAAAAACATCAAGGAAGAAAATGTCAGGATTACTCCCCCTATGTCAAGGGTAACTTGGACCAAAACCGGATAGATTGAATTCGGGATAATATGAAGGAACAATATTCGGAACCTGCTCGCTCCAGTCGAACGAAGCGCTTCGGCGTACGGTTTTTCTTTTTCAGTGAGAATCTGAGATCTCACAAGTCTGACATACAAAGGCCACCATACCACCAAAACTGCGACTGTTAACATCGTAAGATTCCTCCCGAAAACAGTCACCAAAACAATTGCCAAGACCAATCCTGGAAACGCAAAGAAAATGTCTGTGATTCTAAGGATTGCTTCGTCCAAATAACCCCCCGCATAAGCAGCAACGGATCCAACCACTACCCCGATTGCGAAGGCGGAAAGCACTATCGCAAAGGATATCGCCAGATCAATTGGCAAGCCCAGAATTATCATGCCCAGCACATCACGTCCGTATAGGTCGGTTCCTAATGGATGGATAGCGGTGCCGGGACAAGGTGCAATGTTGACCAAATTCCAATTTATTGCGGGATTATTCCAGCAGAGCTTGGATGAAAGATCAGTAAATCTCCATGCGTTAGGATTAGTCAGAGAACCTGAAAAGATTGCTACAAAAACGGAGACAATAGCAATGGTAGTCCCTATCAGAACTAGAGGATTTTTTCTGGCAAGATGGAGGGCGTATCTAATCTCCGCGGATCGTCCTGACCTGATTTTTTTCTGATTACCTTCCTCTCGGATCTCGAGCTCTTCCAGGGTCATATTTTCACGAATCCAAAAATATCAGAATCTAATCCTAGGATCTAGGAATGCATACAAAACATCTACTCCAAGATTAGAAAGAACTATGATTAAAGCTATGACCAAAGTGTAAAGTTCTAAAAAGTTGATGTCGACGTATAGCGAAGCGGACAATGCAGCGATTCCGATTCCCGGCCAAGAGAATACGTATTCTACGACGACAACTCCGCCTAAGAGACTGGCCAGGATTATTCCGCTTATGGTAATTGCGGGAAGTAGCGCATTCTTTAGAGCGTGACGATAGATAACCGTTCTTTCCGCCAATCCCTTTGATCGAGCCAACAGAATGTAATCCTGCCGCAAACATTCCATCATGCTAGATCGAACTATCCTCGTCAGAGCGCCAAGTGTGGAAAAGCTCAGAGTAATCGCAGGTAAGGCGAGCGCGACTATAGAATCCCAAAAATACCCAGGGTTTCCAGCGATAATAGCGTCAAAGATAGGAGCGCCTGTAACCGCATTAACAGTACCTACGTTCCCTAAACATATACCACACGTAGTGCTCAACAATCCATTGGAAGGCAGTATTCCAGAATTGTTAACTCTCAGATACAGAACGAAGGCTATTTGCAGAATGAAGGCAAGCCAAAAGACGGGCATCGAATAACCAGTTAGGGCAACTATTCTAGAGACATGGTCTGGAAGCTTATTGTTGCGTGTGGCCGATATTATTCCCATAGGAAGCGCGATAACTACTGTCAGTATGGAGCCAGCGATGGCGAGTTCGGCCGTGGCAGGAAATCTACTTGAAAATAGCTGCAAAGTAGTCTGTCCTGACCCAATGTCCGGGAGAAGGCTATACCCCCAATTCCCGGAAAAAACGTTTTGTAGCCACGAGAAATACTGTTGATACAAAGGTACGATACAACCATGAGCAGCTTGCCCGAAAGCGCTCCACGAAGGACAGGAAGGAGTGGCCACCCCCAAAGCCACTGCTAAACCTAGTTTCGTGGCATCATTCATCCGCGGGGTAATGTAGGGAGCGAGCGCAAAGGTTGCCGGAAGAATTCCTCGGGTTAAGTAAAATACGATTACGCTTACGACAAATAAGACGAAGACCATTAAGATGAGTCTTCGAACGACGTATTCGTAAAGCCTCATTCAGACATATATCCGCATTCAAGGATGATAAAAAGCTGAGCCCTAGTAACCGTCTTCGAATGATTCAATGCCGAAAATGAATGAGGGGGTTGCGAGCTGGTGCTCGAAGTCACAACCCACAATTTTGGAGATTCTCTAGCTCAATATAGAGAAGCGAAAAATTGCATCGCATTTCCACCAGCATCCGTCGATGCTGCACTGATGTACGTGAACCCCTTCACGTTGGATGTCATGACGAGCATGTTTTCAGGATAGACTGTCCACAGGTACATTACTGCCTGATTAGCAATTTCGTTCATCAGCTGGGTGGTTGAAACCACTCCTGTGATGTTGTTTGCTGAAGTTGCTTGGACCGACTGACCATATAGATTTGCCATTTGAGTAATGTTCCAATGGTCTGCACCCCCATAAGCACCATTAGGAATGTACATGCCGTTTGTGTAATCCGTCGCCCAATTATAGTCAGCGAACCAACCCAATGCGTAAGCGTAGTACGGATTTGTCGCGCTAAATGCCTGGGTGAGCAAAGTTCCGGATGGTATCGGAACTACAGAAACTTGCAAGCCCATATTATAAGTCGAACTTATGTTATTGATTACTTCGGCTATCTGTGTGAAGATCTGAATATCCAATGTATCTGAGGCCGCGGTGTAAAGATTAATCGCAGACGTTGATATCGGTTTGCTGCAAGTCCCAGATGTGGGGAGAGGATTGCAACCAAACGAATTGTTGAAGTAACCAGCTGGTGCAGCGGTTCCATTAAAAAATGTAAATTTAGTTAAGGGAGACTGCATAGCGCTCAAAAGCAATTGCGCTGCGGCATCAGGATTGAAGCTGTAGCGAGGTGCAATCGAAGCGTTGAAAGAGCCAGTCGGAGCAAGGCCCGGTGCCGCAACATTTGTTGCGACTTCCCCCATCTTGTTGTTCACATCGGCATTAATTTGAGTCATATTTACCGAATCTGAAAAGGCG
>JAPCJV010000147.1 GCA_027886785.1 Nitrososphaerota archaeon
AGATGTTGGTTACGAGATGGAGGTCTGTCTCTCCCGCCTGACCGATCGTGTGATGCGCCTTATTCCCGGGAACAAAAATGGTCGTGTCAGAATGGGTGTACATCCCACCCCAAAATCCGCATCCGCTTATGATGTAGTGCTGATATTCCGACATTTCATCGTCAAATTTGATCTCTGCACCTTTTTTCAAAATGTGGTGTTTAACTGACAAATTATGGTGCACTGTATCGTTCGGTCCGACCAGCTCTCTTTCCCAAACTCCTGGATGGATTTCTTTTGGTTGTACGTCTTCAATATTCCTGTGCATGGTAATCGTTCCGCCCAAAGATCCTCCTTCATATTAAACCATTATTCCCAAGGTGTTTCTCAAAAGAGATCTAAGCTATTTTGAAACAGGGTCATCGAACTAAAAGAAGTAAAATTCACCCGGGTGAATTTTCGATTCAATGCGCTACGAAGTGATTTGTGAAGTTTTCAAATCCACCGCTGTAATCATGGTCAACCACATGCTCTTTTAATAGAGTCGATTCCGCCAAATCCGACCCTCTCCGAAGTCGTATCGAATGCACATCTCTAGTTTTCATTCTCTTTCCCGGGCTTCGGAAAAAATTCTGACGTTCTTTCTGCCCAGAGGTTTCGATGAAAGAATGAAATGGCTTGCTCTGATATTGTTTGTGAACGATTTCGGGCGCACCCTCGTGACGGTGTTCATTCCTCTGTATTTCCTGATCAATCTACACGCATCGTACTTTTTCGTGGGGTTGTCAATCGCAATAATAGTCGGAACGTCGGCGGTTTTTCAAGCCGTAGGAGGAGCTCTCGCTGACACCTGGGGTAGGAAGAAATCCATGATTACAAGCACCGGAGCACGATCCTTCGTGATCGCAGCACTCGCAACTTACTCCTTTTTTTCTCCTAGTTTAATCATTGTAGTATTTCTTTTCGCAATCTCAGAAGCTCTGAACGGGATCTTTGTGACTTCTACCAACGCTATGGTCGCGGACATTGTTCAAAGTGGAAGAAGAGTAGAGGCATACGGAATTTATCGAGTGTCCATTAACTTGGGATACACTCTTGGAGCTTTTTTTGGGGGACTCCTCGCCTATTTTTCTGAATCGTTTATCACTTGGACGATCCTGACTTTCGCTACTTTCTTCATCATTTTCTTCACCATAGAAGAGACTAACCCTGTGGTCAGCTCCAGATTTCAATTGAAAACAATTATTTCAGCCGCGAGAGATCGGACCCTGCTGAGTTTTGCATTGGTTTCCATAGGGGCAGGAATGATCGGCAATAGTTTGGGAACGTCGCTGACTCTCTATACCACCCAGTACGTGGGGATCACGAAATCGCAGGTCGGGTTTCTGAATTCACTGAATGGGATAATAGTAACTCTGTTCCAATACGGTTTCGCTAGATTTGCCCAGAAACGACGGCTCTCGAGAGTGATCGCAGTTTCAGCTCTGGTGCAAGGTACGGGGTTTCTATTGGTGGGTTTCTCGAATACCTTCTTGCTTCTGGGGCTCACGATAGTATTAATCACCATTGGAGAAATGCTCCAAGCTCCAACGGGTACCGCATTTTCGAGCATCATTGCTCCTGAATCCCAAAGAGGAGAGTACATCGGTTTCTACAACTGGGGTTTGAATTCCGGGATGGCGTTGAGTCCACTCGTGGGTGGTTTTCTGCTAACAGATATTTCAACCTCTCCTAGAGATACTTGGATTGTTATTTTCCTAGTTGGCATACTTTGCACCCTCGGATACTTGGGAGTTGGCAGAATTGCAAAGAGGGCCCTTCCGAACTTGCAGAGCATTATTTAGGGCAATGGAGATCCAAAATTACGAAAAAAATCACAATCATGATTTATTTCAGGGATGGTTCGACTTCGTATGGGGTATCTCCGGAGGAGGCAAAAAAGAGGTTTGAATCAGCGTTGGGAGGAGATTTCCGATTCGTCTATCCGAAGACAGATAATGAAAATGAACTAGACTCAATGATCCAAGATTGTGATGCACTTGTGGGAACGAGTGCAACATTAGACGAAAAAATCGCAAGGGTGATTCTTAATTCTAGATCGATGGGGTTTATCCAGTGCATCGGCGCTGGGGTAGAGAATTTCCCCGTTGAGCGCCTGAAAGGTTCAAAGATCCAATTAGCTGATGCTTCAGGCGCTAGCGCAATAGCTGTAGCAGAACACGCTTTTTCTTTAATGATCTCGCTCACCAAGAAAATAACTTACAACGATTCGCAAATCAAAAAGGGGATCTGGAAAAAAGAACCTCTGCTCGAGCTGTGGAACAAAACCGTAACGATTTTGGGTCTGGGTTCAATTGGAATGGAACTCGCAAAGAGATCCATTGGTTTTGGGATGAACGTCATAGGGATCCAAAAACATCCACGCGAGGAGCTGAGTCAACCAAGGATCAAAGTGGCCGGGTTGGATCAGTTTCGCAATTCATTGCGCGAAACGGATTATCTGGTGATTTCACTCCCTCTCACTTCCGAAACCCGAAATCTAATTGGTGAAAATGAGTTTCGTTTGATGAAGAAAAGTGCGTTCATCATTAATGTGGCAAGAGGAGTGATAGTTAACGAGACTGCCCTAAGAACAGCATTGGAGAAAGGTTGGATTTCTGGTGCAGGGATAGATACTTGGTATGCGTATCCACCGAGCTCAGACACCCCTTCCGCATCGAAGATTCATTTACTACCAAACGTGATCGCAACTGCTCATGTTGCCTCGACGACGAGCGAATCCGTGGAAAGAACTTTTGATCTCGTTATTAATAATCTCCGAGAATTATCGGCAACGAGGAAATTCAAAAATCTAGTCGATCCGCACTTGGGTTACTGATTTCTAGATAGATCGAGTTTAGAAAATTCGATATCCTCACGAGTAATTTATTTCTTTCCAGCCGCCTCCAGCAGTCTGATACTGAACGGATTTGGGGAAATCCATCTGCAGGTAGGTTGCTTGGGTAAGTTTTCCGACATTCTTGGATTTAATCGAGTCCCATCCCTCCACTTTCAGTCTTTCATCTAGCTCTGCAGTTCTGAATCTCTGCCCGGTAACTCCATGTCCATCTTGGAGTGCGAGGAACACCCACGCATCCGCGAAGGCGTGGGCTAGGTCATCGTAATCCGCGTACTTGGCCTGCATTTCAGGAGGGAGATTTTTCGCTTGCTCTAAAGTAAGACTGGTGGGCTTCAGCTGCTTTCCTCTGGTGGAGGAAACATTCAGCGAATTGACAGCAATGTTGTAAGGTCTCAATTCCAACGCCATGCATTGAGTTAAACCTTCGATAGCATACTTTGATGGACAGTAAGCGATCTCTGCAACAAAACCCATTTCTGCCGAAGTGGACGTGATATTGATCACACTCCCTCGTCCATTTTCTTTCATCGAGGGGAGGAATGTCTTCACATTGAGAAAATAAGCGCGCAAATTTACGTCAAGGGTATAATCCCAGTCCTCAGGGGTAGTTTCCTCCAGAGTTTTCCATAGACTTACTGCTGCGTTGTTTACCAATACATCTAGCTTCTTGAACTGGGGCAGGATTTTGTCCCGTAGCTTCAATATATCATTTTGATTCGAAAGATCTACCCGAATGCCGACGATATTTCCTCCAGTTTTCTTTGAGTGGTCAACGAGATCATCTAATTCATTTTTTTCTAAGCTGGCTGCGATAACGGTAGCTCCCTCATTTGCATAAGCTAGAGCTATGCCTCTTCCAAATCCTCTTCCCGATCCTGTAACCAGCGCAACTTTTCCTTCGAGTCTTTTCGCGTCCATTTTTCTGAAAGACGAAAGAATGCGAAACTTAAGGATTCTTCACCACACGGTGCGGAGTTCTATTACTGATTTTGTAAAGGAACAATCCATTTGCCCACGCCGGGCGATCCGATGATTTTACCATTCTCCATCACCGTTTGCCCTCGAACCATGGTTAACACCGGCCATCCCTTGACTGAGACTCCATCGAAAATGGTACTGTCCCGTCCTTTGGTTTGCATCTTTTCCGCTCTGATGACTTTCTCCAGCTTCATGTCAACCAATGTCACATCAGCATCAGCCCCAACCCCGAGTTGACCCTTCCTCGGATACATTTGGAAAATTTTTGCAGGCCTTTCGGATGAGATCTCGACAAGTTTTGTGATTTCGAGTTTCCCAATATTCACGGCCTTTAGCATCAGGGGAATCATGTTTTCCATATCCGGAGCACCAGGTAAGGCCGACCAAATGTCTCTATTTTTTTCTTCGAGCGTGAATGGCGAATGGTCGCTACAGATGTTATCAATCGTTCCATCGTTTATCCCGCCCCACAGAGCTTCTTGTGTGGCGGCATCTCTCAAGGGAGGCTGGATCTTTGCCCTGGTCCCCAAGCGTTCCATGTCTTTCCTGGTTAACAAAAGATAGTGAACGCAGGTTTCGCACGAAACGCGAGATCTGTGCTTTTTCTCGTTGCGTACCAGATCCACCCCCTCTGAGGTACTCATGTGCGCTACGTGAATTCGGCTGTCCAGGGCCCTCGACAAAATCAAAATGCGCGCGATGGCGTCAGCTTCAGCGAAACTGGGCCTGGAATCTACGTGAGCAACGGGATCATTTCTCCCCTGCGACTTTAGTCTCTCCACTTCGTGCCTGATCATGTAGTCTGTTTCGCAGTGAAAAACATGGGTCAACCCGGTTCCGCCAACTGCTTCCATGACATCGATTATGGAATCATCCATCTTCAGATGTAACCCTCGAAATTCTGCTTCCCGCCCGGGAGTGGGATAGTTTGTCATGAGGGTTTTGAAAGCGAGTGCTCCTCCCTTGGCGAGCTCAGGAATCCTAGGAAGCGCATCGGTCCCCGCTCCCGCGTACAATCCAAAATCTGTGAAGGCTTTTTTCTGACAGGACTCTGCCTTCTTTCGAAGGGTTTCGACTTCGACCACCGTTGGAACGGAATTGGGCATGTCCACCACCGTTGTAACCCCTCCCGCCGCTGCCGCCTTGGTCCCGCTCTCGAAATCCTCTCTCTCTGGGAAACCGGGATCGCGGAAATGCACATGCGTATCAATTGCGCCTGGAATCACCAGCTTATCCGTCGCATCGATGTATTTGTCCGAGGAGGGAAAATGAGAGGAATTACCCATGATCGCGATTTTTCCTTCCGAGATTCCGAGATCTATCCTGAACAGATCTCGAGAACTTACCACAGTGCCTCCGCGTATTACCACTTCTAACATTTGTGCCCTAACTTCCTCTGTCCTTTAGAACCGATCTCCGCGTTGCCCTAAATTGGTAAAGAAGAAACTCAATTTTTTCTTGAGTATCGACTCTTGTGACCTGACCGCATTTCGATCTTGCGAGTATCCTCGGGTCCGATGATATCATGCGGGCTTAGTGGAGACCAGTGCTCATGCACAATTTTCCATCCATCTTCCTTCACGAATATTATGGTCGCCCTTGCCTTGTTCCTAATGGGCTTACCTTCCAGATTTAGACGATGAGAAACATACATGCTCGCATATGCGAAATTTCCGAAGAGACGGATATCGAGATCCGTAATTTTTTCCTTGAATTCGTCCATGGTGTGGACTATTTCGTAGATGTGCTGCTTTGCGGAATCCTTGTCCATCCGAGTGTACGGCGGAAATCTGGAG
>JAPCJV010000148.1 GCA_027886785.1 Nitrososphaerota archaeon
CACGGAATCATACGCATGCACGGAATCATACAAATTCACATGCATCTTCATCAAATTCTTACTTTGAGCGAGTTTGCCCAAACAGACTTAAATGGAAATTTTCTCCAACCCGGCTTCCTCCACAGTACGATTTACCGACTCTTTGAATTTGCCCAATCCTTTCTGATCGACAAGAGCGTACTTGATTTCCTGGTCGCTTTTCTTCAGAATCTGGTCTATGAGGGTTCTGCTGAAGAATTCTAGTGCATATTTCGGGACAACTGGTCCGAGGGCAAATTCGGATTCGATGATGAGTTGGGTAAGTTTCTGAGGATAATGAGTACCCCCGATTCCGATCGCGCATTTTCCATAAGCAGTCTCATCTCGGATCGCGCTGACGACTGCATTAGCAATCACTCCGGCAGTTTCCATGTCGGCCCACTGGATTTCGGTGGAGCCAAGTTCTACGAAAAGTACCGGGGAATCCAATGAGGTGGGACCATGATGCGTGGCTTCTATAGTGATCCCGTAGTCCTTGTTAATGCGTTCTTTAGTCGCTGCTAGAGCGATGAGATAATTCTTCAGGACGGACGGGGAAAAATGGGCGATCTCTCCCTCCTTGCCTCCGAAAGAAGCAGAACCAAAATTTCCAGTAAAGTGCGCGGTAAGGCTGGGTATGCCGCTTTCTGCTCGGTGTTTGGAAATGAAAACAAATCGTACATCTTGAAAAGTATCCTCAAGGTCGTCTACGAAGATGATCTCTTTTCTCGAGCTTACCAGCAGAATATCTGACGCCAGCGAGTAGATCGGGGATCCGTCAAAGAAATTTTCACTCTTCACAAACGGAAATTTCTCCAAGAGCCGTTCTCGAATGTTTGTCCCGGCAGGATCGCAAAGAGAACAAACGATCACCGTTTTCAATCTGGCGAGATTTTCTCCCATTTTGCCACGAGCTGCGGTCTTACATGGAGTTTCTCGCTCTCGATTCGCCGCTCCGCCAGCTTCGCATAAGCAAGCTGCAGATCCATCCCAAGGAATCTTCTCGAAAGATGCTTTGCGGCCTTGCCGGTCTGCCCGCTTCCCACAAAGGGATCCAGGACGAGATCATTCTTGTTGCTGTAGAGAGTGATGAGGCGTTGCGGAAGTTCCTCCGGAAAGGGGCAGGGGTGATCGATGTACTTCGGTGGTACAGGAGCAATGTTCCACACCGAATTGCTCGTATCCTTCTTCATTACCTCGTTGATTTCAAACTTGCTGGCGAGGTTCTTTTCATGTGCCAGTTTTCCTTTCCGGAAAATCAAAATATGCTCGTGCATGATGTTAGCCCGATAATACGTGGGGTAGGGGCGCTGGATAGTAACTCCGAAACGATCCAAGCCGCCCGTTACCTTGTTCCAGATTATTTCTTCCTGAAATTCCCACGGGCCCTGGGGCTTGCTGAACCTGTTGGTCAAAAGATGGGGCAGAGGGATCATGGCTCCGTTAGACAGCTCATTTCCAATCACGATGCAACAAAATCCGCTGTCAATCGTTACCCGGAAAACTTCTGAAAAAGCAAGCTCCATGTTCTTGAGATAGTCCTCGAGGGGGACCTCGAGATTGCCCCGGTACCAACTGTTTCTCTCAAGGTGCTTTTCGTAATTGATCGCATTATGATACGGAGGGGAGGTAACTGTGAGCCTCACAAGCTCGTCGCGAACGGGAATACTCATGGCAGAAGAACAAATATTCTGGCTTTCGAGACTGGAGCGGGAGGTCAAGTGGATCCAGCGCTTTATCGCGCCTATATGAGAATTAAAGGCAGACTTTCACTCTGGTTAATGCAAACCTAAATATATTGTCGGGCGCGAATTCGATATTCTGGCAATTTTACGGAGTGTATGAGTAGATTTGGTAAACTTGGGCCGGTCTCTTGCGGCGACCTGGAGAACTCTGAAGCTCACGCGAAAGTCTGATCGGCAAGAGTTTTTCCTATACATGAAACTGGTACTCCTCGGGTTTGGAATCGTGGGTACCATCGGGTTCGTTATCTACTTCATTGCTTCTGAAATAGAGCTCATCGCCGGAGTTTCAGGGGCGAATGCTTCGGGAGCTACTCCAGCCATTTTGTTTCACTTCTTGAGCAGTGTATTGTAAGTTGTCTCAGACTCTTTCGGCAAGAATTTTCGCCGTCAAAACTACGGGTGGGCAGGAAAAGACTGTCGCTAAATTCGTGGGGGACCGGTTAGAAAAGCGCAAACAAGAGGGAAAGGAGCCGCAGGTATATTCGATTCTCGTTTTGGAAGCGCAGAAAAGTTATGTCTTTTTTGAAGCTCCGAATGCCCAGGCTGTTTCCGATTCGATTTCCGGTTTCAAGCACGTGAAGGGCATGGTGCCTGGATACATCCAGTTTGCGGACATTGAGAAATTTCTCGTGGACAAGTCCATCATTTCCGATGTGGGAGTCGGCGACGTGATTGAAATTGTCGCCGGGCCCTTCAAGGGAATGAAGGCCAAGATCAACAGGGTGGAACCCCAGAGGTCGGAGGTGACGGTGATGCTGTTAGACGCGCCGTATCAGCTTCCGGTCACTGTCGATGTCGGATTCATCAAAATCATTTCCAGGGCAAGTTCTGCGAGTTCTACCCCGTAATTTTTTCACAAATTTTTCTCGCGACCCCAATACGCTTTTAAGTAATTAGGATAAAGTGGAGACTCTTTCTTTCGAGTACCGATCTTCATGCCCGAGACTAAAACCGTTTCAGCCCTCGTTGTAGGCGGCGAGGCAAATGCCGGTCCACCTCTTGGCCCCGCTCTCGGTCCTCTCGGCGTTAACGTGATGGCGATAGTAAAAGAGATCAACGAGCTAACAAAGGATTACGCCGGAATGCGGGTTCCCGTTAAAGTAAATGTGGAGCCTGAAACGAAGAAATTTACGGTGGAAGTAGGCATACCCACGGTCTCTGCTCTTGTAGTGAAAGAATCTGGCGTTGCCAAAGGATCGGCGACTCCAAAAACTGCGCCCGTTGGCAATTTGACCGTGGACAAGCTGGTAAAAATTTCCAAGGCGAAGATAGCGCAGTCGTACGCCTCCACCATAAAGTCTGTCGCAAAAGAGGTCGCGGGCTCCTGCGTGAGTATGGGCATAACCATTGAGGGCAAGAACGCGAAAGAGTTTCAACAGGAAGTCAGCGACGGCAAGTGGGACGAAGCTTTCGCCAGCTGAATGTCGTTTTTCGCTAGTAAAGAAGCATATCCAACTAAAGTGAACATATAATTGTTAACCAAAAATCAAATCCAGCAGCAGGTCGCGAAAGCTCGCGCGGAGGATTACAAGAAGAGAAATTTTACTCAATCGTTTGAGATTATATTGACGTTGAAGGATATAGACGTGAAAAAACTGGACCTCAATGTAAACGAGGTGGTCTTCCTTCCAAATAAGCTCGCTGAGGAATCGAAGATCTGTGTGTTTGCCGTCGGCGATAATGCATTACGAGCTCAGAGAGCGGGGGCAGACAGGGTTATCGAAGCCAGCGAGCTGGACAGGCTAGCTTCCGAAAAAAGAGCGGCGAAAAAACTCGCTCGCGAATATCAATTTTTTCTCGCGGACACAGGGTTGATGCCTAAAATCGGAAAGATTCTCGGACAGTTTTTGGGTCCAAAGGGCAGAATGCCAACACCGGTTCCACCCTCAGCTCCTCTGGAGACAATGCTAGGACGCTATCGCACTGCCGTTAGAGTGAAAGCCCGGGGCTCGCTGAGTGTTGCAGGGAAAATTGGAGACGAGTCGCTGGACGATGCCAAAGTCGCGGATAACGCGCTTGCGGTCATTGGACAAGTGGAGAAAAAACTGCCCAATGGAGAGAAAAACATCCAATCGCTCTTGGTGAAAAAATCCATGGGCAAAGTTACGAAGACGAAGATGGTCGAGGGTTAAGGGACGAGTCTTGGCTCAGCAACTGGTTTCCGAGCAAGTAAAACGTACCTTTTATCCCCGGAAAAAAGTGGAGACTCTCCAGAGAATAGAGCAACTTGCTACCAAGTATGATACCATTATCGTAACGAAGCTCTTCAAAGTGCGCGCGGGACAATTACTGCTCCTCCGCAAGAATTATCGGAACGAGTTAGTCATGATCGTCGCGAAAAACAAGATTGCCTCCCTAGGCCTGAAAAAAGCGGGAATAAGAAATTACGACGGTTTCGCCTCAAAGCTCGACGGCCCCAACGCCCTAATCTTCACCAACATGAACCCCTTCAAGCTCTACCTCTCCTTGGAAAAGAGCAAGGTTGACCTCCCGGCGAGGGCTGGGGATATAGCTACAGACGAAATAATTGTTCCGGCGGGAAATACTGGAATTCCTCCAGGGCCTGTCTTATCAGAGTTCAAGGAAGCAAATGTGGCGACACGCATTGAATCTGGCAGCATCTATGTTTCCAGGGATTCAGTAGTTGCTCGGCCCGGAGATGTCATATCGCCCAAGTTAGCCGGTCTACTGTCGAGGCTCAATCTAAAACCGATAAAGGCGGGGATGTCCATTTTCATGGCCTCTTCTGGAGGCCTCCTTCTTCTCCAGAAGGACATCGCGATTGATCTAAACCAGTATCGTCTAGATCTTGCGATGGCCGCTGCAGAAGCGATGGCACTAGCCCTCGAAGCAGTATACACGGTGCCAGAAACGATGCCCCCACTTCTCGGACGAGCTTTCCGGCAAGCGAATGAGCTCGCAAAGGAATCTGGGTACATTTCTGCAGAGAACGCAGAAGTGGTTCTGGGCTATGCAGAATCGCAAGCGAAAGCCGTTCTGGAAGCAGCGAAGAAGAAAGGATATTCTGAGGGCTAGCTCAATCGTGGTCAGGGGAACGTCGTCCAGTTCCTGATCTGGAATCCCTTTATTTGCTCTAACTAATTGACAGTGGTCCAAAGGGTTTTCCGTTCGCCGGAAACTTGGACCGCATTACGAGGAGTACTTGGGGGGAGCTCGATCACATTGTTCAGCTATAGATTAACGGCTCTTTCTTATGCGCTAAGGGCTTCGCCCGTTTACATTGCAGTTTTTCTGATGCGTTTTTCTTTCGCCTTTACCGTTGTCGCTCTTCAGTACATTGTTCCGGTTCCCTACCAGAGAGGGATCATTGCTTCAGCTTATCCTTTACTAGAAATGATCACTGGATTATTTTTCGGGATTCTCGCAGACAAAATCGGCCGAAAGTGGATCATTGTTGGGGCCTTGCTGCTGTCCTCGCTCGTCAGTTTTTCCTTTACTTTGACGAAATCCTTTCCTTTGCTTGTGTTGATCCATGGGTTGCAGGGGATCTGTGCCGCAGCCATTATCACGAGCACGCTTGCATCATTAGCGGATATCGCAAAGCCGCAGACTCGCGGAAGGGAGATGGGGCTGTATGATTTCTGCACCATTGGAGGGTATGGTATGGGTTTCGTTGTCAGTCTTCTCCTGATTGAAGGCAGTGCTTCAAGAGCATATCTCCCCTTCTACGTTGGCGCGGCCGTCGCGATAGTCGGAGGTACGATATCTGGGATATTTCTCAAAGATGTGAGAATCGGATCCAGCAGCGGCTTTTCCATTACTGCCAATGTGAAAAAAATCTTGGTGAACAAAAAAGCACTGACCCTTGCAGCGACGTGGTTTGTTTTTACTATCCTGATCGGTGCCGGTCTCA
>JAPCJV010000149.1 GCA_027886785.1 Nitrososphaerota archaeon
CTGCCATACTTGACGTAACGCAGTACTCCATTTTCGAGTTCGAGAGTCAGGGGGCCCGCTTTCAATTTCCGAATATCAGGCTCGGGGAATTTTGACCCGAAGAGACGGGTGTTCCTTGAAAACTGTTCGGAGGGCTCAAGCATACGAGTGATTTCTCTCTCAAACGAAAAAATGGGTGCCTATATACATTTCAAACGATTCAAAGCTTGACAGAACAAGAGGAGCTATTGCTCTAACAAACGCGTTCGCAAGCTTAATATTTTCTTATATTTATCGACCTCAGCTGGAACTTATTTCATGACACGCCGAATTCAGGCAATTGGTCGGATGATCGCGGTTCTTGTAGTAATAGTGGTAATTGTGATCGCTGCGATAGGTGGTGTGGCATATTATTTCCTCAGCTCTAGTACTACTATAACTACTTCCCCTACGACTTCGACGCTTTCTACCTCATCTTCTACCAGTTTGGGATCTTCGTCGTCCAGCTCGTCATCCTCTTCATTTTCTTCATCTTCTAGTTCTTCTTCCTCGTCACTCCTTACGTCGAGTTCCAGCTCTTCGTCAGTATCCAGTACAACATCTTCATCGCAAACCGGTCCCGCGTATTACAACAAGACTCTTACGATCGATCTTACCAGTTGGTCCCCAGTGGGCTTGAATCAGCTCAACGCATGGACTGTTGGCATCTATCCCGATTTGCCGGCGTACACTTCTTGGCAAACGCTCGTAGCTGTGAATTTAACCGCAGACTTTCCGGGGGGCAATGCACCCGGAGTTGTCCAGTTCCTCCCTGACCTGGCCAATAATTGGACGGTCTCGCCTGACGGAACGACTTACACTTTCCACCTTAGACAGAATGTGACCTTCTCGAATGGAGATCCGTTCAACGCGTACCAGGTCTGGACCGTATACTACGGCTTTTACTATCTCTCCGCGAATGCTTCAAGCTGGTACAATGGGTACCAGTTGTTCAACATGAACACAGTCAATTTCGGACCAAGCTCGATTTCACTGCTACAACAGAGTGGGCTGATCAATCCCTCTCCCCAAGCGGTCGCTATGATGACCAACAGCTCCTGGCCGATCTATGCCACGGATCAGAATACGATCGTATTCCACATGACGCATTCTTTTCCATGGTTCTTAGGAACACTCGTAGCGGAAATCGGCTGCATTTATGACGCGCAGTATCTGCTCCAGCACGGAGCCTTCGGGACACCCACCGCTTACAACACTTACTTCAATCTGAACGCAATTCCCGGGACTGGGCCTTACATGGTGACTCAGGTCTCGGATAATCAGTTCGTAGCTTTCACGCAGAATCCGACGTACTGGGGAAAGAACCTTCCAGAATCGACGGTCACTTCCAATCCGACCATAGACCCCGGGCACGTCAAAGATGTGCTAGCAAAGGTGGTGCCTGACCCTACAACGAGGTACATCGATCTTTCCACCGGAGCAGCTCAAATCATTTCTCCACCGGGCAAGTCCAACTTTCGGTTGATCCTCGCGAGTCCAGACAAATACGGCTATCCAGCGATCCCCCCAAATGCGGGACTGATCAGTGTCGAATCGCTGAATACCAAGATCTATCCCACCAACATCACTGATGTGCGACTCGCGATCGTCCACGCGATCAACATGACCGACTTGATCGCAAAAGCCTATGGTCAGGGCGCAGCTACTCAGATGGTCGGGCCAGAGTATCCCGTTTGGTCACAGTTTTATGATCTCGGAAACTTCCAGCCCTATTCCTTTAACTTGACGCTCGCAGCGCAGTACCTGGCACAGGCGGGCTTTCCCAACGGTAAGGGATTGCCTACTCTCACATGGAGGCTGATTGCCACTTGCGATGTCTGCCTTACCAGGGCCACCGTCGCTCAAGCGACCCTCGCGCAGATCGGGATTAATGTCGTAATCAATGCAGTAAGTTTCAACCAATGGGTCTCGGGCATCGCTCAACCCTATTCTTACTTGGTGAATAATTCCAATGTACTCGGAAATATTGAAGACCCCGAGGGGCCTACGGCGCAGCCAGCTTTTCTGTCACCCGTGGAATACTGGGTGACCTTCTCGAGTAACACATCCGCCTTCTCGAATACAGCGATTTACAGTACCGCGCTTTCGAACGCTTGCGCGAGCTCGTTCTTCAATGGATCGGCCATTCCTACCATCCAATCCATCTGCACGCGGGCGCAGACCGAGATGTATAACCGGGCACCCTACTTCGGCTGGGTGGTTGCGAAATACACAGAAGGCTCTGGTTCACCAGCTTGGGACAGCAGTGTCGTAAAGAACGCCTATCTCGACCCTATTTGGGTGGGCATAAGTACCGTTCCCATCTTCAACACGGTAACCTTCGTCTGATCGGTACTAACAGATGTAGTTTCTACGACTAGAAAGATGGCGCGACTTCCTTCGCGAAGAGTTTCACGCTTTCCAATATGCTATCAACTGGTTCGATTTCGAGGCTGATCTGTTGCACTCCGAGCGAAAGGAACTCCTCAATTCTTTTCGCAATCGTGGAGGGATCCCCAATTAGGCAACTGGGTTCGAGCTCCTCTACAGTTGAATCTCTTAGGGCGGCAATCAGGGAAGCACCCTTCCTGGCATCCTCTTTGGTTCGAGCGATGGCGGTTTGAAAGTCCGCGTAAAACAAAAAGGCATCCAAATTTCTTTTGCGCTCAGAAGCGATCCGCTTGATCTCCTCAATCCCTAGTTTCATTTGGTTCAAGGTGGGGGAGAAGGGCATCCATCCTGAACCGAACTCTACTGCTCTTTCAAACGCCTTCGACGAACTGCCGCCAATCAAAATTGGAGGATGCGGTTTTTGAACCGGTCTCGGAACAACTTCGGCGTTTTTGAGCGAATAAAATTCACCGGAAAAAGTCACCAAAGGTTGCGTCCAGAGCAGTTGCATGATCTTCAACTGTTCGGAGGCGAGCCTTCCGCGTTTAGAAAACGGAAGATCCAAATTGGCAAACTCCGGCTTGTACCACCCGACGCCGTACCCCATCTGAATTCTGCCGTTGGAAGCATGGTCAATCGTAGTAATCATCGAAGTTAGAAGCAGCGGGTGTCTGAGGGGTAGTAGGACCGAAGAGCCGATCGTAACCCTGCTGGTAACACCGGCCAGATACGAGAGTACGCTCGTCGATTCATACAGACCCGGTTCGCCCAGGATTCGATACGGGTGGGGATACTGGAGGTGATCTGAAGTCCAGAGTGCGTGGAAACCCAACTCCTCCGCCAATTCTGCGATTTTTCTAATATTGGAAAACGGTAAGTACCCGCGCATGTTCGGGAGATGCACCCCGAATCGCACCTTCGCCAATGTTCTCGATCACCAATAATTTTTTCAGGAGATCAGTTGAGTACCAACCAAAAGATTTAGGTCAGAACTGTTTTTTCCGATCTTGACTGCCTGATACAATTCTCGCGACTTTTTCATCAAAATCTCTCCCAGCCCCGAATTCCAAATGTTTTTCGAAAACCAGTCAAATTCCAAAGTTTTCTAGTAACGGATAAAGCACGACTATTAAAACCACTCCTGCAAACATGAACCCTCTCAACAAGAAGGAAATTGGTCGCACGGGAGTAAACGTCACTAGTCTCGGGTTGGGAGGAGGAGGCATCGGTGGACTGTATACACTTGTGCCTGAACGACAAGCGGTGAGTACTGTATCGAAAGCTCTTGAACTTGGAATCAAGTACTTCGATACCGCTCCGCTGTATGGTTCGGGAAAAAGCGAAACTGCAATCGGGAAGGCTATTTCTGGAAAAAAGCAAAGCGATGAACTTACGATCTCGACCAAAGTGGGTTACTTAATCTCGGATGAACTGACTTCGTACGACTTTACTTCTAGAGCTGTTCAAAATTCATTTGAGAATAGTCTCCATCGACTTGGATTAAAACGGGTCGACATAATCTTCATCCACGATCCAGTCGACCATTATCGTGACGCCATTACAGAAGCATATCCCAAGTTGCAGGAACTAAAATCGCAGGGTCTTCTCAGCGCTATAGGGGTGGGAATGAACGAGTGGGAAATGGAAGAAAGATTTGCGAGGGAAGGGAATTTTGATTGTTTCTTGCTCGCTGGTCGTTACACTCTTTTGGATCAAAGTGCCCTAAACAGCTTCTTGCCGCTTTGTGAAGAAAAGGGCATAAGCGTCATAATCGGGGGTCCATTTAACAGCGGAATCCTCGCTTCTGATTTGTCTGAAGGTGCGAAGTACAACTATGAAAACGCCCCGAAAGAAATTCTAGCCAAGGCAAGGCGCATAAACGAGATCTGTCAGAAATATGGGGTTCCACTCAAAGCTGCTGCATTGCAATTTGTACTCGCTCATCCTTCCGTCGCATCTGTCTTGTCTGGAGCTCGATCACCGGAGGAAATAACGGAAAATTTTGAAATGATTCAGTTTCCAATTCCGGCGGAAGTGTGGAGGACTCTGTCCGAACAAGGTCTGATCCATTCACAAGCTCCTCTTCCAAAGTAGAAAATCTCTTACGCTCCGAAAGTTTTCTTCACGTACTCTCTGCTGGATTTGTGGTTATCTTCGATGGAATGATTCTTGTTCATCCCCTTTTCATTTGCGAGCTCGACTACAATTAGGCCTTGCCAGTTAACTGCGTTGAGCATTGTGGCTACTTTTTTGTAATCGACATCCCCATCTTGTAGCGCTTCGATCCACACCCCATTCACTGAATTACGTAAATGAAGCGCGACTACTCTCGAAGAGTAACGATCCAGCAGTTCAAGAGGATCAATTCCAGCGCGAAAGGCCCAATGAAAATCAAGCGTAAGCTTGACAAGATCAGGATCAGTATTTTCAAGAATATGTATGAGCTCCATCGCATCACGTCGCATCATTTCATCATGATAGTGAATTGTTATTAGAGCACCGAGGTCCTTCAGCTTTCTCGAGAGGGTGTCTATTGATGCTGTTTCCCATGAAATTTCTTTGGCAGATTTTTCATTCTCCGACGGTTCAGGATTGATATCGAGATACCTCACTCCAGAATCTATTGCCTGTCGTGTCAGCGCCAGAAAGGTTTCAATTGATTTTTCGGAGATTTTTGAGTCGTGGAGTGTGCTGTTTGCGTAAGCGACCGGCATTTGCAAATCGTACTCTTCCAATAGGTGTTTCAAGGGCTGAGATTTTTCGCCTATCATGGGCAGCTCAAGGAATCCTTCTATTCCATCATATCCGCTCGATGACAATGAACTAAATATTTCGCGATAGTGTGGCTCAAGCAGGTTCAAATTAACGAAACTCTTCTCCACTTCAGGGATGCGATCGTGGAACACGAACTTCTGATACCATCGATACAAGCCGGACAACACTAACGTTTCATTCATGTTGATTTTCTTCCGCCAAATTTGCGATCTAGTTTCTTCTCACGGAAACCTTTAACTTTCTCAGGTAGGCTCGGGACGATCTTAATTGAAAATCTCAGATTTGCGTGTTGCGCCCACCGCTACGATCAAGCTCCAATCGCCCGGCATGGATTCGATGCATGTGGTGCAAAGTTTCAGAACGAGCGCTATCGAAATTGTGACGGATGAAGGGATCACGGGAATTGCTCCTTTCGGTTTTTACGGATTTGAAGCTACGAAGGCAA
>JAPCJV010000015.1 GCA_027886785.1 Nitrososphaerota archaeon
TTCCACGTTTGAATTTGTGGGAACCGTGTTTAGATTTTCGTCCACAGAGACTTTGCTTGGGGGCGGCGCAATGTTCCCATCAGTCGAGCTTAAACCCGCGGTTTTGAAATCCTCGAAAATGTAACCGCAGAATTTGCACGTGTTTGCATTTTGCGCATTTCGTGTCCCGCACATGGGACATTTCTGAGAAGCCGTTTACTCCGCCAGCTGGTTAGCTAGTATTTCTTGCGTTTAAGCATTCGGCTTGCAGAAAAGACAGAACTCTTGAAGGTTAACTCCATTCGTCTCATTAGGTTACTTGCGAAAAGAATACTCATGGTTCCGAAAAAAGAATAGGTCGTGGGAATTGATTGTCAGCTGATTGTTTGAAACGCTAGTTACAATCGTCCTGTATTTGCAAGCATGGGTCGACTAATATCAAGGCCAATTTTCTTAGGCATACTTGAAACCTCAACGTTGATTCTTTTTCGTTACATAATCCTCGGAATCTTTTATGAGCCAAGATCTCTTGTAATCAAATAGGATCAGTGTTCTCTGAATTTTTTCCTAATTGAACAACGCAAAACAAATTTCTGTCGGGATCTTCAAGAACAATAAAATCGTCCTCGGGATCGTACTCCTGTGGATGTCGGGTAGCACTCAGCTTGAGAAGGCGCTCGACTTCGCGCTTTTGGTCTTTAGTGTAAAGATCGAAGTGCAACCAGTTTCTTCCGGTCTGTTTTTCCGAAGATAGGACCTGGTTCAGGGACACGCTCGTATTTCTTGCGTCTGGATCAACAAGAACGACCCATCCACCCTGCGCTGGCTGTCTCGGAACATAATGGAGAGCCTCTTGCCAGAACTTTAGCATTCTTTCAAAATTAATGCAATCTATGACAACCGATCCGATTCTTATTTCTGTACTTAGAGACAACAAGAATAGAATGTTAGTACAAGAAAATTAAAGGCTTGATTCCGTGAAACAGAATTTCTTATGCCAGAGCCTGAGGTAGACTGGGTTCAAAATCTTGTGGTAGGAGTGCAGATTTTCTTTTGGCTTCGGCAAAATGGATCAATTGATTTGCATAGGAAAGAGTGGACAGAAGACTGTTAAGTGGTAGTTGTAAATGTGGATCCCCCGGTCTGAAAACTGAAAGTTTAAGGTTAAGATTAATCAACGAACCGAGTAGGTAGAAATGAACTACTGTTACTCATGTCGAAAATCGGTGCCTGAGGGTACACCCTTTTGCCCAACTTGGGGTAAACCGATTCAGCCAACCAGCCTTCCTCATCCAGCGTATAGGGGGAAACGAGCTGCAATAATAGTCGTGGTATTTCTTCTCATTCTGGTACTGATGCTTGTGGCAATAGCTATCTTCGCTCATAGATGAACTGAAACCCATCGATTTGTTACAGAACCAAAATTTCTATGGATTTGTGCTACCAATCCAAGACGTTACAGAACCACAATAACGCTTATTAGGAATTTATAACATATGTCATATAATTGATCGGGCATGTCGCGACAAGTTGTCAATGAAGATTATAGCAAATACGACTTTAAGGATCCCGAGGACTTAGTTTTCAAATCCAAGCGGGGTCTTACTCGAGCGACAGTCGAAGAAATTTCGGCTATGAAAAACGAGCCCGAATGGATGAAGAATATCCGGCTCAAAGCTTACGAGTATTTCTTGGATCGCCCGATGCCGAATTGGGGTGGAGATCTCTCCAAGATTGATTTCGATAACATCTATTATTACGCAAAGCCCAGCGAAAATGTCGGCACTGACTGGAAAGACGTTCCCGAGAATATCAGAAAGACCTTCGACAAACTAGGCATCCCCGAAGCAGAGCGAAAGTTCCTAGGAGGAGTCGGAGCTCAATACGAGTCTGAAGTAGTATACCACTCTCTGAGGGAGGACCTTGAGAAGAAAGGCGTAGTTTTCCTGGATACTGATTCCGCTCTGAAACAATACCCCGATATCTTGAAGCGGTACTTTGGAACCATCATTCCGCCCAACGATAACAAGTTTGCAGCTCTCAACACGGCAGTGTGGAGCGGCGGAAGTTTCGTCCACATCCCTGCGGGAGTGAAGGTGGATGTACCTCTGCAGGCGTACTTTAGAATTAACTCCAAGAACGTGGGACAGTTCGAGCGAACGCTGATCATAGCAGAGCCCGGAGCCGAAGTGCATTACATAGAAGGATGCACAGCTCCAGTCTATTCTTCTGAATCATTACATTCAGCCGTCGTCGAGATTATTGCCAGGAAAGGCGCGAAGGTACGATACACCACGATTCAGAACTGGTCACGCGATGTGTACAATCTCGTCACCAAGAGAGCGTACGCGTACGAGGACGCGACTGTGGAATGGGTGGATGGCAATCTTGGTAGCCGCCTGACCATGAAGTATCCCTCGATTTACCTTGTGGGGCCCAGAGCGAAAGGAGAAGTGCTCTCGATTGCATTTGCAGGCGAAGGACAGCATCAAGACGCAGGAGCGAAAATCTACCACAGGGCGCCCTACACGACATCGAGAATTACCAGCAAATCTGTCAGCAAGGATGGTGGGCAAACAACCTACAGAGGAATGCTTCACGTCGACAAAGGCTTGCCGGGAGTAAGGTCCAGCGTTCGGTGTGATGCGTTGCTGTTAGATGAAAAATCTAGAACTGACACTTATCCGTACAACGAGATCGAAGAGCAGTCAGCAAACACCACTCACGAAGCAACTGTGGGAAAAATCAGTGAGGAAGCAATGTTCTACCTCATGAGCCGCGGCATGAACGAGTCCGATGCGCTCAGCATGATCGTCATGGGCTTTTTGGAGCCGTTCACCAAGGAACTTCCAATGGAATATGCCGTCGAGCTGAACAAGTTAATCCAGCTAGAAATGGTTGGTTCCGTCGGCTAGAACGAAAGAAAATAATTCGATTCGGAACTCTCAGGACCTCGAGGGGTTCTGACTCTCAGATTTTTTTTTGACATTAGTAGGAGGAAATCAGTTGACTCAGGATACTGCCAGTTTTGAGGAAGAAGTAGTAGAAAGAATTTCAAAGTCCCTGAATGAGCCCTCCTGGCTAACCAAATTCAGGATAGAATCTTTAGGGCAATACGAGCTTCTCCCGGAAGAGAAATCAAATCTCTATACCAGGTACGTCCTTAATCTGGGTTTAGATTTCAAAAGCCTAGCTTCCCTCGAAAAGCCAGTGGCCGATTCAAGCGCCTTACCCATTCGTGAAATTGCCTCGGGAATTGAATCCGGACAGTATTACGTGAGTACGCAAACGGAGACAATTGCGTCCAAGAACGTCAAGGATTTGGAATCCAGTGGAGTCGTCTTCTGTGACTACCACGAAGCCCTTGAAAAACATGAAGCTATTCTCCAGACGATTTTTTCCAATAAGGCAATTCGTCCCTCCGATGACAAGTATGCGGCTCTGAATTCCGCATTATTCTCCAGCGCGTGGTTACTTTACATACCCAAGCATGTTCACCTTGAGGATCCCCTCCGGATTAGGTTTTACCTGAACTCCCAAAAACCCTACTTTAGTCAGACCTGGGTCTACGCCGAGCAAGATTCTGAGGTTGCCTTGCTTACGGAGAGCTATGGGGCGGAAATTCCGGGATTGGCAAGTGAGCTCGTGGAGGCTTACGTCAAGGACGGCTCTAACGTCAGCTACTCCAACATTCAGGATTATTCGCAGCAGACCACAGTCCTGACGAACAGCAAAGCAATTTGTGAAAAAGACGCCCTGATTCGCTGGACGTTTGGTTACTTTGGCGGGAAACTGCAGAGGTCAAGATCCGAGAGCGTTTTCTTGAAAGACGGAGCAGGAGCGGAGGATGTAGAGGTCGTAGTTGGAAATAATTCTCAAAAATTTGATCTCGTTACGGACCTTTCTCACATTGGTAAGTCTACAAAAGGTAGGATTCTCTCCAATAACGTCCTGTTGGACAAATCTGAATCGGTTTTCAAGGGCATGATCCGGATTGGAAAGGAGGCGAAAAATTCGAATGCCTATCTTGCGGGGCATGCAATTTTGTTGAGTCCAGATGCCAGATCGGATGCCATTCCGGGTCTTGAGATCTTAACGAACGATGTGAAAGCGACCCATTCTGCATCTGTCTCTCAAATTGACGAAGAGCAGATCTTTTACATGATGACCCGTGGCGTTTCTGAGGACGAATCGAAGAAATTCATCATCCTGGGCTTCTTGGAGCCCGCTATTTCCAGAATAAGATCGGAGGAACTACGTGATACCATGAGGGATTTGGTCGAAGCAAAGTGGTACAGACAAACGGGCTTGATCAAGAAAAAGAAAAAGGAAGTCTTGTTCGAGGAAGAAGAAAAGGACAAGCAGGGACAGCGGGACATTTTCGAGGGGCATTACAAATACAGGTAAACCCTGAAAGACCGAGCACAGATGAATAAAACAGAAATAGATCTTTCACCCCTTTCACTCTGAAGTTTAAGAGAAAAAGACAAGATGTTGCAGGCGGAACGAGTCCAAAAAATCGAGACTCTGAAAATTCGCAGAGATTTTCCCGTACTAAAAAGACTCGTCCACGGAAAGCGGCTCGTGTACCTGGACAATGCCGCGACAACACAAAAGCCCCGCCAAGTAATTGATGCCATTTCTGATTACTACGAAAATCATAACGCGAACATCCACAGATCGGTACATCTGCTTGCAGAAGAGGCAACCGAGGCCTTTGAAAATTCCCGAGACAAAACTAGGCAGTTTGTCAATGCAAAGAACAGAGAAGAGATCGTATTCACTCGAAATGCGACAGAAGCCTTGAACATTGCAGCCAGGTGTTCTTTTGAAAAATACGTAAAGCCCGGCGACAAAATTGTGGTAACCGAGATGGAGCACCACAGCAATTTCGTGCCATGGCAGCAGCTCGCAAAAGCAAAAGGGGTGAAATTTGAAATCGCAGACGTTACTGACGAAGGAGAGATCGACGAATCCGATCTGGGTACTAAATTACGGGATGCGAAGATTTTCGCGTTTACTCACATGTCCAACGTACTGGGAACCATTAATGACGCCAAGAAACTGACTGCGCTGGGACACCAGCATGGAAGTCTGGTGGTTGTAGATGGAGCTCAATCTGCTCCGCACATGCCAGTAAATGTGCAGGACATGAACTGTGATTTCTTTGCTTTTTCGGCGCACAAAATGTTGGGCCCTACGGGCGTGGGCTGTCTTTACGGGAAGAAAGACATTCTAGAAGAAATTCCTCCGTTTCTCCTTGGAGGAGATATGATCCGCCAAGTTCACAGAGAGGAAACCGAATGGAACGAACTTCCATGGAAATTTGAGGCAGGAACTTCCAACATCGCTGACGTCATTGGTTTTGGATCCGCTCTGGATTATCTCGAAAATGTGGGAATGAATAATGTGAAAAATCATGAAACGGCGATAGCCAAAGAAGCGTTAGCTGAAATGGTGAAGATCAAAGGAATCCAAATTTACGGCCCGATGGATGAAACGAAAAGAGGGGCGGTAATTTCATTTAATGTAGGAAAGATTCACGCGCACGATGTAGCATCGATTCTGGACACTGAAGGAGTCGCCATCCGTTCTGGACACCATTGCGCCCAGGTCATTATGGAAAAGCTGGGAGTTCCAGCGACTTCAAGAGCTAGCTTTTACTTGTACAATGATCAAGATGATATTGAGGTGCTGTGTAAAGCATTGAAAAAAGTGGAGGACGTGTTAGCATGAGCTCCGACATGTACAAGGAAATTATTCTGGATTACTACAAGAATCCCCGGAACCGCGGAACCATGGAATCTCCCGACGCAAAGTCCAAGGACTCGAATCCACTTTGCGGCGACGTGGTAGAAATGCAGCTGAAATTTTCCAACGATAAAGTATCGGACATCAAGTTCAACGGTGACGGATGCGCGATTTCTCAGGCTTCTGCCTCTATGCTCACCGAGCTCGTAATGGGAAAAACGATCGAGGAGGTCCGAAAGATCGACAAATCGATCTTATTGGAAAATCTCGGATCGCCTAACTTGGGTGCGGTGAGAATAAAATGCGCTCTGCTTCCCCTGAAAGTGATGAAGACGGCCGTATACGGGTACCTCGGCGAAAAAATGACTGCCGAGGAAACCGCTGCATGAATGAAAATAATTGAATTCTTAGGCAGTAGCCGGGGCGGCAGGCTCGGAGTTGACGCGTCTGTTGATTTCTTCGGCCATAAAGTGACCGGTCATGTTTACCTTGACCTCTTTCACGCCGTCAAGAGTGAGTAGCCTTTTCTTGATATCCTGAGCGATTTCGAGCGCAAACATTGGAGGGCAGAAGGGAGCTGTCAAATGAAAGCCTACCTGGACCATACCAGGAGGTTGATCAATTATTATCTCATCCACTAAATCCATTTCAGTGATAGCGACTCCCACTTCCGGGTCAACGACTTGGGCGAGCTGCTTTACGATTTCTGTTTTTTCTACCATATCTATCAGCGTTCCAGTATCTATTGTCCTTCTGGCTTAAAACTTTGATCTTATCCCGGACTCAGGAATACGCAAGTTCGGGCTCCCGGCGCCTCATTTCTATAAAAGTCTCCGTATGGTTTACCCCGTTCAGCTTCCCCATTTTGGCTGATACCATCGAGTGGAGATCATCCAAAGATCTCGCCTTGACGCGCACGAGGAGATCAAACCTGCCAGTCACCTCGTAGATGTCCCGGATTCCCTCCATTCTCAACATTTCCTCTAAAATTTGCTCTCTTACTTTGGAATCAATGTTTAGCCCAATTACGGCGGATACATTGAATCCCAACACATCGTCGTTTACCTCAATCGTAAATCTCTTGATTAGCTGGCGTTTCGTGAGCCTCTTGATTCGGCTATACGCAACCGAGGGGTTTACGTTTATTTTCTTGCTCAGCTTGGGAACGCTGATGCTTGCGTCCTTTTGGAGCTCCGCTAGAATCTTGAGATCTATAGAATCAATTTTCGTCAA
Source organism: Nitrososphaerota archaeon (assembly GCA_027886785.1). Next base: position 6,964 of record JAPCJV010000015.1, read on the forward strand.
CGAAAAAGTGGTCCCGTTAATACCTTCACGAAATCCCGCTCAATTATATATAATTTCTTAACATTTTTCCGAAAAAGAGTAAAGTTTCTAACATTGTTCTCTCACAAATGTCTTCGAAGTAATTTTCCTTCACTCTATTCTCTTGCAGATCAGTCAAGGTTTTTATGCATGAATTCAAACTAGCTGCTTCTCTCTAATGTCGCAGGAATTTCGTCATATCGTTAGAATTGCCGGACGAGATTTGGATGGTACCAAAAAAGTAGTCCCGGCGATTGCTGAAATAAAAGGGGTGGGTGGCAGCTATGCCAACGCCATGGTTTCCGTTTTGAAATTGGATTCAAGGTCTAGGCTGGGACAATTGTCAGATCGCCAGTTGCAGCAAATAGAAGCTGCTCTAAAAGATCCTTCTTCGATGAATTTGCCAGCTTGGCTCGTTAACCGCAGAAAGGATGTAGATAGCGGATCGAATTTGCACCGGATCGGCAGCGATCTCGATTTTATGATAAAAAACGATTTGGACAGGGAGAGGAACGTCCTGTCATGGCGGGGAATAAGGCACAGCCTCGGTCTCAAGGTACGGGGGCAGAGAACTCGTACTACGGGTAGGAAAGGAAGAACTGTGGGGGTGAAGAAATCCTCCTTGCAGGCCGCTCAAGCAGCAAAGGCAGCTGCAGAAAAATCGGAGAAGAAGTGAGATGGGAGATCCAAAGAAATCTAGAAAGCGCTATACTCCTCCGAGAAATCCGTGGAGGAGCGATCAGCTTTCACAAGAACTTTTTCTTCTTGGAACTTACGGACTCCGCAACAAGAAAGAGTTATGGCGCGCTCAGACCAGGCTCTCTAATTTTAGGAAACAGGCTAGGCATCTTCTAGCTGCGTCCACAGATGTTAGAGGAAGGGAAGAGCCCAAACTTCTGACTCACTTGGGCAAGCTCGGGCTCGTTCAAACAGAACAGAGTACCTTGGATGATGTTTTATCACTTACAGTCGAGAACGTGTTAGAAAGAAGGTTGCAGACATTGGTATGGAAGAGAGGGCTTGCGAAGTCTCCCTATCAAGCTAGACAGCTCATTTCCCATGGCCATATTGCCCTAAATCAAAGAAGGATGACAATCCCATCGTATTTGGTTTCTCCCACAGAAGAAGGATCTTTGAGCTACAGTTTGGGCTCCACCTTTTCCAGACTCGCTCAGGCTGCAGCTGCAAGCGCCCAGGAAGCAGCTGAAAGACAGGTCGAGGAACAGAGCGGAGAGACTCCTGACGGAGAAGCTTCCTAGAAAAAAGGCGTGTTTCATATGGAATCAGCTCAGTTACAACAGCAGCCTCAGGAAAAATGGGCAGTCGTACACATCTACAGCAGTTACAACAATACCATCGTCCACATGACAGATGTTACTGGTGCAGAAACAATTTCTTTCAGCTCAGGAGGGCGTCATGTGAAAGCAGATCGCTTTGAATCCTCTCCGTACGCAGCTATGAAAAGTGCATCCGCAGCTGCCGAAGTTGCAAGAAGCAAGGGAATTACTTCCGTGCACATTAAAGTGCGAGCTGTTGGAGGAACGGGTCCGCGTACCCCGGGTCCAGGAGCTCAAGCTGCGATCAGGGCAATCGCTCGAAGTGGTTTCAAAGTAGGGCGGATCGAAGACGTGACTCCAATCCCGCACGATACCACCAGAAGAGCCGGCGGAAGAAGAGGCAGAAGAGCTTAGAGCTCTTTTCCTTTTTTCATTTCATGTTTCGAAAATTTTTCAAATTTTTTTCGAGAAAAAACTTCCTACTCTCTTGCTCAAGATTTAAATAAACTCCGCAAGGGTTTAGCTCTTTGAAAGCAAGATGGCAGGTGCTTTTGCCCTTATCTTGCTGACAGCAGGATTCGGTTTGATTTTTGCACTTCCAGTGCTAATTGTTCCGTATCTCTTTGCGCCGCGAAACCCAACGCCGATGAAACGCGCTACGTTCGAAGCCGGCCAGGTTCCGACAGGGGAAGCAAGAGTACATTTGATGTTGCAGTATTATCCGTACCTTTTGATTTTCGTAGTGATGGATGTCATCTCGATGTTTTTGTTTGCATGGGCGACGACGACCATTACTTTTTCTTCAATTGAAACCACTCTTGTGATTGGAATATTTCTCGGCGTGATCTTTATACCGCTTGCGTACGGGATTCACCTTGCGGGGAAGAGGGATCTTTGGTAGCTGAACAAGTAGAAGTGAAGAAGGGGCCAGCTGCCGCGCGGGATGGCCCGGGTCTAAGTGTACTCGTGGGTAAAACGAAGGAGATTCTTCGTCAAGCCATCACAGATCCCGTAACGTATCTTGCCAATTGGGGAAGGATTTACTCGCTTTGGCCAGTCCATTTGGAAACCGCATGCTGCAGCATTGAATTTGGCGCGGTCTCAGGTCCGCGGTTTGATGCAGAAAGGTACGGGATCCTCGAAGCTTTCGGATCGCTCAGGCAGTGTGATCTGGTGGTCGTACATGGAACAGTAACGCGAAAAATGGCTCCTAGATTACGATGGATCTATGATCAGATGCCAGAACCGAAATGGTGCATCGCGATGGGCGCGTGCAGTATAACTGGCGGTGTGTATTTTGATTCTTACAATGTCCTGCCAGGAGTTGATCAGGTGGTTCCCGTTGACGTGTACGTCCCCGGTTGCCCTCCGCGGCCTGAAGAGTTAGTGGACGCTTTCATTCTCCTTCAAGACAAGATCCGAAAACAGTCGATCCGATAGGAACTCCGACGCCAATGTCAGCCGCCCCAGCGAAGATCGAGCTTCCGAGTGAAGAAAAGGAAATACTCGAATCGATCTCAAAGCTTGGTGACAAAGTAAGTGTAGTCTTCTCGAAACCAAACCGGATCAAAATATCCGTGAGCAGAGAGAACATCCTGGAGGTCGCAAAATACCTTAGGGAGCAAACCCACTTTGATCAAATTGCGAACGTGACCGGAACTGATTTTCCCAAAGATAAGCAACTGGAAATAACGTACCATTTAGGCGCGATCGACTACCTTCCGTACCGCAGAATAATTCTAGCGATGACGTGTCGCATTCCCTCTGCAGATCCTCTCTTGCCTTCCCTCATAGAAGTCTATCCGAGTGCGAATTATTACGAAAGAGAAACGACCGAAATGATCGGGTGCACTTTCCAAGGTCATCCTAATCTGTCGAGATTTCTGTTGCCAGAGGACTGGAACGATATTCCACCCATGTTAAAAGCCTACAGATTGCCGGGCAGACTGGAGGCTGAATGATCGAATGTCGATGCCGATTGCAGCTTCCGGAATGCTGACTCAGCCGATCTCGGACGACAAACTGACGGTGAGCATTGGCCCCCAGCACCCTGGGGCAGGGCATTTCAGGTTCACAATTACCGTCGAAGGCGATACAATCGTAGATGCCGTGCCGGATCCAGGGTATGTTCACCGAGGAGTGGAGAAACAAACCGAGTATCGTAGCTATTTGCAGAGCATCCCTGTGTTAGAGCGATCCTCGCTGACAGACGTCACAAACATCATCATGCCCTTTTCCATGGCAGCTGAGGAATTAATGGGGATCGAAATCCCTCCGAGGGCAAAATACCTGAGGACCATTATGTCGGAGAATCAGCGAATCATCAGCCATCTATACTGGTTGGGCATTCAGGGGATTTTCTTAGGGCACTCGACTATGTTCATGTGGCCCCTCGGGGACAGAGATATTTTCATTGACCTGGGGCAAATGATCGGTGGGGCACGAATCACCTATTCGTACGCAATTCCTGGTGGCGTGCGCAATGACATGCCCGAAGCATTCAAACCGAGAGCTCTGAAGGTTTTCGATTATTTTGAAAAACGGCTGGTCGATTACGAACGCATATTTTTCCAAAATCCCCTGTTTCTAAAAAGAACGCAGGGAGTAGGGGTTCTACCAAAGAACGAGGCGATAAGTCTGGGAGTGGTGGGGCAGGTACTTCGAGCCTCAAATGTAAAGTCAGACGTTCGAATAGACGAGCCCTACAATTTTTACAAGGATCTAGATTTTGAAGTTCCCTCTTACGATACGGGCGATACTTGGGCAAGGTGCATGGTGCACTTGGTCGAATTGCGCCAGAGCATGAAAATCATCCGGCAGTGTTTGGATAAGATGCCTCAAGGGCCCGTTAGAGTGAAATTATCCCCGCAGCAGCGCGCAAATTCTGGCGAAGCGTATTCAAGGGTAGAAGGCGCTCGAGGCGCGATGTCGTTCCACATCATTTCCGAAGGTTCCACAAAGCCGTACCGTGTAAAAATCAGCGTGCCATCCTTTAGAAATCTGATAGCCCTTCCAAGATTGCTCATTGGTTCTCATGTTGCGGATATGCCCGCGATTTACTGGAGTCTTGATTACTGGCCGGTCGAGGCAGACAGGTAAAAAAAAGAAATGGCAGCGATCACAAATTTCGAGGACTTTGTCAAGCGGGTTCTTGTAATTGTTTTCTGGCTGTTGATCATTCTTCCAATGATCATACTTCCGATTTTCTACATCTTTTATGTACTCCCGATCGAGATCAGCTGTAATTTCCAGATGCTAACATGCTCGCAACATATTGATTGGTCCCTAGCTCTCTACATGTTTGATCCATCGAAAATGAATCCGCTGGATCCTAACTCCTACATCAGTCAGTTGGGGCTCGGTGCCAATTCTCCTCTCTTCAAGGTAAGCACTTTTCCCGGACTGACCTTTGCGGCGTTGCTATCGTCAATGGTAATCTGGTATGAGCGAAAACTACTCGCAAAGATGCAGTACAGGGTGGGTCCTCTGTATGCTGGAAGGATCGAAGGCATTTTGCAATCCTTCGCGGATTTGTTCAAGCTCCTTTTCAAGGAAATCGTCATACCAGCCAAGGCTGACGCGCCATTTTTCGTAGGCGTTCCCTTTGCAATGATGGCACTTTCGGGTGCATTGCTTGCGGTAATCCCGATTTCCGACTCGGTCTTTATCGCGTCATCCCAATACACGCTTTTGATTGCGATTGCCGTCCTAAGCTTTTTCCCGATGGTCACCGTACTCGCCGGATGGGCCAGCGCCAACAAGTTTTCTTTCATTGGAGGAATAAGGGCGCTTTATCAAATGATCTCCTACGAAATACCGTTGATTATTTCTGTCCTCGGTGTTGTCATCCTTTCGGGAGGCTCTCTAAGCCTCTTTGACATCGTGACCTCTCAGGGAAAAATTTGGTTTTTGATTCCGATGATTCTAGGAGCCATTGTGTTCTACATTACAGCTATGGCCGAGGTCGAGAGAATTCCTTTCGATATTCCAGAAGCTGATACGGAACTGGTCGCTGGTTGGCTAACTGAGTACACCAGCATGGTTTTCGGAGTCCTAAATCTTGCAATTTACATAAAGCTCTACGCATTGTCCGCCATTTTCACAATATTATTTTTGGGAGGGTGGGCTGGCCCAGGACCGGTTCCGGGAGTGGTCTGGTTCCTCATCAAGACTTTGATAGTCATGACGATCTTCATTATCCCCAGGGGATTTAATCCGAGAATTAGACTCGATCAATTGATGCGATTCGGGTGGGTGTGGTTGATCGGTCTGGCCTTTGCCAATGTATTTATCGCCGTTTTATTGAGAACGTCAGGAATACTTTAGGGCGGAATATAGTTGACCAATATTATTACGGGCACTTTCAGGGCGCTGATTGCAGGGGCAAA
>JAPCJV010000150.1 GCA_027886785.1 Nitrososphaerota archaeon
CGGAAAAACAGGTGACGTGTATCGTTTCTTGCTGAAAGAGGGTAGACCCGTTGGTCCTAGAGAAATTCAAAGAGAGCTCGGATATTCGTCTCCGACTCTTGCCAGTCATCACCTCGAGAAGCTTCTGAGATCTAACTTCATATCAAAGACTGACGAAGGGAAGTACGAGGTCCCTCGCAAGGCGTACACGGGGGATCACCTAAAAACGCTCGGATTTTTGGTCCCGAGATTCTTCCTCCATGCAACGGTCTCCCTTTTTTTCTTAGCTTTCTGGTTAATTTTGTATTTCTTCCCTTACTTTTTGAAAGTAGGCCCGTTATCGCAATTCACTCTTATTATGCTCGGAGTAATGGAGACTCTCGTGCTTTCATCATTGTTCCTTTACGAAATGTTTAGGGTGCTTTGGAGAAAAAGAATTTAGGATTCTGCCCGTGTGATTGTAGTTAAAAATCCGGCTCTCGCAATTGGTACAAAATTTGCATTTAGCTGACCCGCAAATTCGGTTTGTAAATTCATACGAATTCAGTGACAGTACTCAGTCCCCATCTTTTCTATAAGAGTATCAGTTTTCCATTAAACAAATAGCTTGCAAAACTTCGACATATCGTCAGAATACTCCTTTGATGCGCATAGGACTACATTTCGAAGCAAGCAGACCGGCTGGAGGATGCTTCTCTTGAGCTCGGACGCCTGGGCGTCACTCCAGGACGGGCTCTACAGAAAGTTCTCGACTGGCGCTTCTCTAATAATTCTTGAAATGGGCTTTTCATATGGTGCGGTACTTTTTGACTCCCTGAACAAATCAGCTACGGCGAATCCTGAATCCGACTCTCCTAGTACCAACGATCTGAGTCACTTGATGTTCAATACGGGTTGTGGCAAAGTCAAAGTTTCCGGGGACTTGGAAAGAGGTAGTCGCTTCTCCTACGAAGTTAGTAACTGCGTTTTCTGCGAAGGCAAGAACGCTGAGGAGTACAAGTGCAATTTCGTACGAGGGATCGCTCTTGGACTCTCGACGGGATTATACCGCAAGGAGTACAAGTCTGCGGTCAACTGCATTAATTCCAACGAGGGACATCTATGCATGATTGAACTAATCAGCAAGTGACTAAAATTGTTACCAGCAGAAACAGACCCAACCCAAAAGCAGTTGAAAGAAAAAGAGAAACACGATCGATCCACAACCCGCAGAATGAAACGAAGTCAGACTAGCGACTACATAGGATACATTGTTTGGCTCGTCGCAGCTATCTCGGCGACGTCGGTCTTTAGTTTCCAGAACTTCTATTTCTCAAAAATAGGACAAATCACCAATATCGTAGAGCCGGCATCAATTTGCGGAGCTTTTGTTGTTTCGTTCCTTTGTGCTCGGCGATATGGTTTCAAGCTGCGCGAGCGTGTGTTTGACCGAATATGGTTCTTTATTATGTTAGGAATGGCGTTGTGGGCCGCGGCCAACATCGTGTGGTCCTCAAACTACTTCCTTGGGATCGCGGTTCCTTATCCTGGCTTATCTGACTATTTCTATCTCGGGGCGGACATTCCGCTCGCTGCCGCACTAGTCATGTATTTTAGACCCTTCTCTACTGCCCTGACGCTTCGTAGGCTCGGCATCTGCGCAATCGTCACCGCGGTTTCCGCGGGAATTATCATAGGATTTGTAATGCGTTCGGAGTTCGCCATTACGCAACCTCTGACTGCAACCATTACAGATTTAGCCTATCCGATATCAGACATCGTTTTGCTTTCTCTTACTATTCTCAACCTCGCGATATTTATCGGCGGAACTATTGGTAAATGGTGGATATTGAACGGTGCTGGGATTGTGTTGTACATCGTCGCCGACGAGCTTTTCCTCTATCAGAATTCACAGGGTACGTACTACAACGGAAGTTCGTCAGACATGGTGTATGTCTTGAGTTACCTTGTATTCGCACTCGCTTACTATGTTCATCGACGAGAACTTTGACGTGTGAAAAAGGGGATTTGTTTTTGAAAAGCGAATTCGCTCAAATACTACAAACTCTGTGAGATCTATAATCAACCCGTAAACGCCTCATACCTCAGGTGCTGAGATTGCCATAATCGAGTTTCACTTTTTTGCATGTTTGCCTGACCTATAGCGGCACAGACGTACATTTCTCTTATCCTGACGTCTTCGCATCCTTCTGATCAATCGTCACGATACACAATTTTCTGTCGTTAAGGCATTGTTCTCAATCATTGTCTCCGTCATCTTAGAAATCCGGTTCAGTACTACGACTTCATCCGTCTTAATTGCAACTGATTGGGGAAAAAGTATGTCGGTTATCTGCAGACTGTGACATCATTCGACGATATTGTGAACTTCGCTACGTTAGGCATAGATGTGGTAATGCTCGCCGGTTACTTGGGCGCAGGCTACTACGCTTACCGTCTCATAGCTTCATTGAAGGATGGTCTGTTGGAGAAAGGCTGGAAACAAATAGTCCTTGCGTCGATATTCTTTCTCATGGGGCAGTTCATATGGGTCCCGACGGACTTTGCGGGTGGAATCTATCCATATTATACACTACAATTAGCTGATGGTCTGGACATGCTCGCAGCAATTTTTCTACTGCTTGGTCTAAAATACCATTTCGAAGTCTGGCGGCTCGACAAAGGGATTGGTAAAAAAACCTCTTCTGAAAACAATCAAGACAAGGCTGTAAAAGCTGGAGAGTCGATCCGTTTAGGCGGTTCCAAATGAATAATGCTAGCTAGAGCGAAAACAGTTCATGAAAAAGAGCGGACCTGATTTCCTGAATTGTCTTCGCCCAAGAATCTGAAGTTCGATTCCCGAGAACAAGTAGATGAGTATTATGCAGACCAAATCCTGCACTCCATAGAAAAAGCATTTGATAATTTTGGTTTTACTGTTAAGCTAGTCGTGTTCCACCAACTCGAAAAGAACTACGGCATTAAGAGAGAGGATATTCCCTTAAAGATGGATGTTTTTGCTACGGCGGTCGATAATTTCTTTGGAGTGGGTGCTCTAAAAGTTCGTGCGGCGATAGTCCACGAACTAAGGATATCTTTCGGAATGGCTCATCTTGAGAAGTACGATCTTCTATCGGCCGTCAAAGAAGCTCATCGTCAATTACAAAGAGCAGTGTAGGGTAATATCCAAAGGAGAAAACGGAAAGTGAGCTAAGAAAAAATGAATGAAAAAGAACCGAATAAGAAACCGCTATTGGATGATCATAGGAATAATACTCTAACGGCAATCTGCAAACAAATTAGAGAATCGGATTCGTCCGTGATGTCTTTGACTATTGCTGACGCCAACGGCGACATCAGATCGCAATCGTATGGTGCAGAATATGAGTGTGAATTTCTTGAAAAGGCGGCTATCGTTAGGAGTAAGGCTGGAGTGTGGGCTGCGCTTATGTTGGGAATGGAGCACGAAATAGACGACGTATTCGGTAAGACCGAATGTATAGTGCGTGTTCACAAGAATTGGAAACTAATGATAGTTCCCTTTCAATCTGAGAAAATGATTCTAACGCTACTTACCAAGAAACATGTCGATAGTAATAATCTTATGTCCAAGATACTTCCCATCCTGGATCAGATCACTTAGCCCGTGCGGACCCATGCACCTGGGAACCGAGATCGATGGGACGCTTTTATCAAAACGCAAAACGTATTTCGGAAGATCTTCTTTCTTTGACATTTTTAGTCTTGGCTGAGATCAAAGAAGCCATTTTCAATAATTTGTGCCAAAAAGTTTAGACAAATGTCTGGTTGACAAAAGCCACACAGGAACGGCTATACCGAACAACGCGCTATAACGCTCTAACTTTTTTCGAACTTACGTTAGTCCTTAGATCATTTGAGGTCGAGCGTGTCCCAGCGTGAATCCTCCCAAACTAATCTGTATATATTGCATGTCAAAAGCATTCACTCGTGACGATACTTTGCAAGGTTGACGGCCTTGTGGCAGAATACAAGTTCACCGTAAAGGACGACGGAAGCAAAAAGTGTTCTTTTGCATTTAAGAGTCCTGGAAAGAAACTAAATGTCGAAAAAATATTCGCCGGTGAAGGTGTGATCAACATACAATACTTCACGAAAGATGTTGATCCAGCCCTTACCATCGCCGCGCAGAGTGGTAGGCCGGTCAAGCATATCTGGCACTTTGATGCTTATCTCGCCAAGGACACCCCAGCTCAGTACACAATCGGTGAATCTGCTGGAGAAACCTTGGAGGTCACTCTCGGAGAAACGGCGGAATCTAAATTGTTCGCATCCTCTGGGTTCGTGAATGGAGAGCTTGTCGGCGTGATAAGGGCTCCCGCTGTGCACCTAAGAATGATGGGAATGGACATCTGGGCCTTCATGATATATTTTGAAAATGCTCTTTCCGGTGATAACGCTCTAAAATTCGAAAAAAGTTCGCTCTCCGTAATTCATGATTCGAGCAACGCGACTGCCGAGCTGAGGACAGATTATGCGGATAAAAGAAAGCTCATCGTTACCCTCAATTCAACCGGAACAGATTTCAAAAAGCTAAGGGTCAACCTGACCCGCATTACACCAAGCGGGGACAAGCTGGTGGAGCAACTCGGGGAATTCGGCAAAGATAACGCAGGACCCAAAGAACTCAGCTGGGCCCCAGTTAGCCGCACCGGTGCGGAGCTGCTGTGGGTTTTCCCGACTAGCATACACGGTCGTCACGGTGCCCTCAAAGACGCAATTGAACAACTCGGAGCGAAGGTCAACCGGTCGGTTTTCGCAGACGGTTATGGGAGAAGACAGATGGACGATTTCATCCTGGCGGATGGTGAGAAAATGAATTATCGGATCGAACTCGCGATGGAGCATCATTTCGAGATCAGAGGACCAACGCGCGGCTACCTCCTCACCGATTCAACGACTATGAAATATGTGAGACTAAATGCGGCAAGAAAAACAAAGACGAAGAATGCTTCCGTTCCGGTAGCTGAAGTACGAACTCATTTAGCTAACGATGCATCGAAATCGGCAGATCTCGAAACGAAGATCTGTACTCACTGCGGTTCTAAAATAGCGCAGTCAGCGAAATTTTGCTCCCACTGTGGACAAATGCAACAGGAGCAGGCTGCGTGATTTGGAGATTGTTTTCATTCAATCCTGACAACTTTAGGAAGCGATAGAAGTCGAAGTAATTCTCAACGCATAAAAAATTCCAAGGAGTTGTTCCACCCAATAGCGCGCGCTATTTGTTCCTAGTCCCTCAACCCAAAACACTGAAGATTTAAGTTCATGATGTACAAAAAAATCCAGCTATGATTTCTACGAAGGATCAATTAACGCAAACTATCACTCAGCTTGGCTCACAAACTGGCCAGTTCACTGCTTCTAAGGGGAAAGACACTGACCTCATCATCGAGCACAAAATCGTGGACGCTGAATATTACAATCTAGTGGGGAAGGAGAAAATCCTGAAGATGTATCATGCGTACGTGCTATTTGATGAATCCACTCGTGAAGCAAAGTACAACGAGGAAATCACAGAGGGATCCAGCGGCGGGGGACTAAATTTAGAAAGTGGAACTATCGGATTCGGTGCTTCAAAAAGCAAATTTCACGGAAAGGTCATCGGGATGAAGGAGAC
>JAPCJV010000151.1 GCA_027886785.1 Nitrososphaerota archaeon
AAAGAGGCGAGACGGATTGGGATGACTGATGATGAAATCAGAGAGTACCTCAAGATGGAATGGATTACAGACGAGCAGTTTTCGAGACTACTTGGACGTCTGGGACTCTAGAACTTTCGATTAACTCAGTTTCTGCTAATATTCAATACAGCCAGAAGAGATTTCCATCGAGATCGGAAAACTGGGCGTACTTTCCCCATCCGTCATCTCTTGGCTTTATTGTAAAGCGGACACCTTTTTTCGCTAGCTCGCTGTAAGTCTTATCGATATCATCAGATTCAAACGCGAGGCCTGTATTTCCCTTCTCCAGAGGCTTGGTCTTGCACAAATGAATCTCCGGTCCTCGAGAACCTTTCGGGGCCACAGTAACCCAGTGATCCATGTTGCTTTTGATCTCAAATCCCAGCTTCGTTTTGAACCAGGTCGCGGCCTTCTTCTCGTCACGGACCACAATCGCGTCAGACATCCATTTTTTGATCATATAATTTCAGCAAGCACTTAAAGTAAAAATGAGGTTAGTATAGATTTTGGCTGAAGCTGTTGTCAGCGTTGATACATAAGAATGGTGTGCGGTTTTAGGGGATGTGTCTCTCAGGATATCCAATGTAGATTTGCCGAGGCCTAGCAATTTTCTGCTCGTGATCCAGGATTAACTCTTGCCACTGCGATAACCATCCCGACATGCGCGGTATGGCAAACAAGACGGTGAAAATATCCATGGGGAATCCCATCGCTTGATACATCAGGCCGGAGTAAAAATCGACGTTCGGGTAAAGTTTTCTCTTGATGAAATAATCATCTGACAAAGCAACTTTCTCCAATTCTAGAGCGATGTCCAAGAGCTCGTTTCTCCCCGTCACCTCGAACACATCCTCAGCTATTTTCTTGATGATCCGCGCTCTCGGATCATAGTTTTTGTAAATCCTGTGACCGAATCCGAATAACAACCTCTTGCCGTCCTTGACCTGCCTGATAATTTCGGGTACCTTGTCTTTCGACCCTATTTCTTCCAGCATCCTCACTACTTCCTCATTCGCGCCTCCATGAAGAGGGCCGTAGAGTGCCGCGGTAGCCGCCGCTGCGGAGCTGTACGGATCAGCTTGCGAGCTTCCCACGACCCTCATGGCTGTAGAGCTGCAATTTTGTTCATGATCAGCATGCAAAATGAATAGTATGTCTAACGCTTTTGCAAGGACGGGGTTGGGTTCATACGAGGTCGTCCATGACGGCCGGTACATCATCGATAGAAAATTTTCAGAATAACTCAGATCGTTGCTCGGATAAATGTATGCCATTCCCTGCGAGTGTCTGTACGCGAAGGCGGCGAGCGTGGGAATTTTTCCAATCAGTCTGAAAATCTGGAGCTGCCTGGATTTTTCGTCGAAAATATTTTTGGCATCGGGATAAAAAGTGGATAACGCTGCAATCGTACTGACGAGCATGCCCATGGGATGAGCGTCGTGGTGGAATCCATCCATGAATTTCTTGACGTTCTCATGCACCATCGTGTGATATGTTATGTTGTGAACCCAAGTTTCATATTCGCTCCTTGAAGGAAGTTCCCCGTAAATCAAAAGGTAGGCGACCTCCAGATAGTGTTTCTTTTCTGCGAGCTCCTCTATGGGATAACCTCGGTACCGGAGGATCCCCTTGTCGCCGTCGATGAAAGTTATCTTGCTCTTACAGGAAGCGGTATTCATGAAAGCAGGATCATAGGCGAGCAAACCAAAATCATCAGGAGAGACTTTGATATCCCTTAATTCCGCGGAGCGAATAGCCCCCTGTTCAATGGGGAGCTCGTACTCCTTTCCGGTGCGATTGTCTCTTATCGTGACAGTATCTGTCAAGCTAGAACGCCTGGGTCTCAAAGAGCGTACTCAAAATTCGCGGATAAAAGAAATCTGGTCTGCGAATTCTGAATCAATAAAGAGAAATCAATCGAGATCTTCTAAGTCTTGCACCAGATTCGTCAATTTAGTTTTGCAATCGTTTGCCAGACCTATATCCTCTGCATCCAGCACATCTTTGCCATTCACTTGGACGACGGGGATGCTCAAGAAGTACTTGCGGAATAATTCTTGGTCCGAATTAATAGTAACGATTTCTAGAACGAACTTATTTCCCACCGAGAGCTTGCGAAGTGTATCGATTGCTCTCTCGCACAGATGACACCCATCTTTAGAGTAGACGACGATCTTGTGCAAAATCGCGGATGCAACAATTCTAACTGTTATTACTTAAAACCACGATCATTCTTTGGATTACAGAGAACCAAAGTGTCACAGGAACTAGCCTCGCCTCAAAGCAAATTCAAGAATCTCCTTAGTCCTGAGGTCTTGCAGGGGACGAAAAACGCGCCCCACAGGGCATATTACAAGGCCATGGGTCTAAGTGATTCCGATCTCGCAAAGCCGCTCATCGGTGTTGCTAACACTTGGAATGAAGCTACTCCCTGCAACATGCATCTGAATCTCCTCGCTAACAAAGCGTCAGAAGGAATCTTCGAGGCGGGAGGAACTCCGAGGCAGTTTGTAACGATCGCCGTGAGCGATGGAATCGCCATGGGAACCGTTGGCATGAAGTCCTCCCTGGTAAGTAGAGAAATCATCGCAGATTCTGTGGAGCTCATGATGCGAGCGCATCAATATGATGGGTTTGTAGGTATCGCCGGGTGTGACAAAAGTCTCCCCGGAATCATGATGGCGATGGCGAGGTTGAACCTCCCCTCAGCTTTCGTTTATGGCGGTACGATTCTACCTGGAGTCGTTGCAGGAAAGGATGTGACGATTCAGGACGTGTTTGAAGCCGTGGGAGCGTTCGAAAGCGGGAGAATTTCGATGGAGGATCTGAAGAGAGTGGAGGACGCCTCCTGCCCCGGTGCCGGCTCTTGCGGTGGTCTATACACGGCTAACACTATGGCTTGCCTGAGCGAGGCTCTCGGGTTAGCTCTGCCCGGCAGCGCTACACCACCAGCAGTGGACGGCAGGAGAGCTCAGATGGTTTTTGAAACGGGGAGGACAGTTATTAGGGCAATAGAAGAAGATCTGAAGCCCCGGGACATTTTGACCTTTGAAACTTTTGAAAACGCGATCAGCGTACTCCAGGCCATAGGGGGCTCCACGAACGCCATCATGCATCTTATTGCTCTTGGCAAGGAGTCGGGAGTAAAACTCACCCTAGATGACTTTGAAAAAATTCGGAAGAAAGTACCTCACATTGCAGATCTCCGACCAGGCGGAAAGTACGTGATGTACGATTTGGATAAGGTAGGCGGAGTTCCCTTGATCTTGAGTAAATTAATGGAGGCTAATTTGATCCACGAAGATTGCCTGACGATTACGGGAAAGAGCGTCAAGGAGAACGTCAATAATTCAAGCTTCTTGAAAGAACAGGACATCGTACATTCTGTCACTGCACCTATTCGCAAAACCGGAACCGACGTCATTTTGAGAGGCTCGCTCGCTCCGGATGGGGCGGTGATGAAGGTGGCTGGACTTCCGATCACCAAAATGAAGGGTAGGGCAAGAGTCTTTGATCGAGAGGAGGACGCTTTTGCAGCAGTCTCTGAAAGAAAGATTTCCGCAGGAGATATTGTCGTAATTCGGTATGAGGGGCCGAAAGGAGGCCCGGGCATGAGAGAAATGCTTCAAGTGACGGCGGCGATCGTCGGACAAGGATTAGGGCAGGATGTAGCTTTAGTGACCGACGGGAGATTTTCAGGAGCGACTAGAGGCTTCATGGTGGGTCACGTCAGCCCCGAAGCTGTTGTTGGGGGTCCCATTTGTCTCGTGAAGGAAGGAGATGAGATCCTGATTGATTCAGACAAGCAAGTGATTGATCTGCAAGTCGATGCAGGTGAGCTAGAAAAAAGGAAGAGGGATTGGAAAGCTCCCAAACCTAACTACGAATGGGGTGCTCTTGCCAAATATGCTAGCCTAGTCGGGTCGGCTTCCGAGGGTGCAGTTTGTTCTCCCAAGATTTAGATAGTTAGCAATCCTCGTAGAAATTACCGCATAGCTTTCAAATCTCTCTGAACATCCGACCCGTTCTGCTCGATAGTAGATGTTCTAATATTTCCGGGTGAGTTCTATCGCTTTTCCTCATTCTTCCCGTTAGAGCTGGGAAGGCTGAAATATCAAAAATTACGTTTTTCTAATTCAGGTCTTGTGGTGTGTCAGCTCAAACCTTCGTTGAAGTTGTAGACGAGTTCACAAGCGCTGGAAAAACGTTCCAATTTTATTCACTTCCTGCTCTTCAGAAGAAATTGGGATCTTCTGTTAATATTTCACGACTTCCGATTTCGATCAGAATTTTGTTAGAATCTCTCCTCCGAAACAAAGATGGAAAGGCGATTACTGACTCTGATATTTCCGCACTGGCATCCTGGAATCCCCTGAAACCTGATGATCGAGAGATCCCCTTCAAGGTGGGCAGGGTATTGATGCAGGACCTGACGGGCGTCCCCGCGTTGGTGGATCTTGCAGCCATGCGGGATGCCATAGTTTCGATGAAACTTGATGCGGGAGTGATCGAACCTGAAGTACCCACGGATCTGATAATAGATCATTCGATCCAGGTGGATGCTTTTAGAAATCAGCTTGCTTTTCAGATCAACGCGGAAAAGGAGATTGAGCGGAATAAAGAAAGATACGAGTTTCTAAAATGGGCCCAGCAGGCTTTTCGCAAACTGAAATTGGTTCCCCCGGACACGGGCATCTGTCATCAAGTCAATCTGGAGTTTCTCGCAACAGTGGCTATGGTCAAGGAGCAAAGCAACGGCAGGACGTTGGTTTACCCAGACACTTTGGTAGGTACTGATTCCCACACTCCCAGGATCAATGGTTTGGGGGTCCTGGGGTGGGGGGTGGGCGGAATCGAGGCGGAAGCTGCCCTCTTGGGACAACCGGTAACCTTCGTGACTCCAAAGGTAATTGGAGTCCATCTAAAGGGAGACTTGCAAGATGGGATCACCGCCACCGATGTCGTCCTCACCGTGACCCAGATTTTGAGAACTCTGGGAGTGGTTGATGCCTTTGTAGAATTTTTTGGGGAAGGAGTAAAGTCTCTGACGGTTGCAGCACGCGCTACCATTTCAAATATGACTCCGGAATTTGGCGCCACCGCATCGCTGTTTCCAGTGGATGAAGAATCTTTGGAATATCTCAGACTCACGGGACGTTCGGAGTCTCACGTCAGCATGGTACGGAAGTACTTCGAGGCACAGCAATTGTTTGGCGTTCCATCTGTCGGGCAAATCGATTATTCTTCGGTAGTCGAGATCGATCTGGCGCAGATACAACCCAGTGTAGCGGGACCGACGCTTCCCCATGAGAAGGTTGCCCTAAATAATATCGGTGCTCATCTTCTCGAAGCTTTTCCCACTTTGCAGAATACCCGGGAGAGCGCGAAGCTGAATTATGAGGATGCAGAATATACCTTGTCGGATGGAGATGTGGTCATTGCTGCGATCACGAGCTGCACCAATACCAGTAATCCAGATGTCATGATAGCAGCAGGACTGCTCGCTAAAAGAGCTGTGGAGCTCGGTTTGGAAGTCAGGGATGTTGTGAAAACGAGCATGGCTCCGGGCTCGATGGTTGTGACAGAG
>JAPCJV010000152.1 GCA_027886785.1 Nitrososphaerota archaeon
AGTTGGCACTTGCGAATTCGCTTCTACAAAGTTCACTATAATTTCGCAGGCGGTTGGAAGGGGTTTGTAGTAAGGATTCCTCAGCAAAACCATTTGGGTTTGACCGGCTGTATAATTTGAGACATAAAAAGGACCATCCGCAACATCTGTCCCATTAATGCCAGAATAAGACACTCCTTGATTCACATAGGATTGAGGGTACACAGTCGTGTAAACGTTCTGACCAGCCTTTTCGGGGAAATGGGCGTCGGATTGATTCAGAACAAACACAGCCTCGCTAGTATTTAGGGCGTATTCCCTGGAAACCTCCCCGTGGAGATTCAAAAAGTCGACCGTCGAGTTTAGGGCGAACTTGGAACTGTATGTATTCAGGATATCTTGAGCCGTTACGGGCTGGCCGTTCGACCAAGTCATTCCGGGTCTAATATTGAATGACCAAGTTGTGTAGTTTGAATTGGTAGATATCCAATCAGTCAAGCTGTTACTGAAATCAATCGTACCGTTTGTAAAGACAAAAGGCGAAATTCCCAGATACATCAACCTCGTTATGAGAAAATTCGATTCCGTGGGCGGTGTGGTGATCATGTTAAAGCCGCTGGGTACACCACCAAAACTCGTCAATTTCAATGGGTTAGCAGAACAGTTAGATGACGACTGCGACTGGCCATTTGCCGGCGCCAGGAAAACAGGTGAAGCAGGAATCGCAACCAACGCTAGCAGGGCAAGCAGCATTATTGTCGAAACTAATCTAGTCAAAGGGTCAATCTTGACGGAGGGCTTGAGCCTTTCACTTTAAGTCTTTTTCTGAAAATTACTTGAGGCTAGTGGAGCGACCTCGATTCCTATTGGCCCGCGGGTCAAACTGGATCAAGTGCGTTTTACTGGTTTAGCGGATAATAGCAGGCCGCATAATGTTCGGCAAACCTTTCAACTAGATCGGGTTGTTTTTCCTTGCAATCTATCTTAGCATATTTGCATCTGTGCTCGAAAACACATCCCGGAGACGCGGTAAGGATTTCCGAAGAAAGAGAAACTGCGTCGGTCATCGTGCTCTTGGAGTCCAAACCTGGAGTAGACTCTAGAATCAATTCGACATATGGATGGAACGGCCTGGAAATTAGAGCGCGGGCAGGCCCACTTTCAAGAACCTTCCCCGCATACATGACCAAA
Source organism: Nitrososphaerota archaeon (assembly GCA_027886785.1). Next base: position 1,171 of record JAPCJV010000152.1, read on the forward strand.
ATCCTATCTCCAACAATAACAGCACTCGCAAGATCGTGTGTTATGATAATCAAGGTAAGGTTACGTTTCATCTTAAGATTGACCAAAAGAGACAAAACGTTCAATCTTTGGGCAGCGTCAAGCATCGTGATTGGTTCGTCAGCGATGAGCACTTTGGGGTTTGATGCTAGTGCTCTCGCGATGCTCACTCTCTGCCTCTCTCCCCCGCTTATTTGATGTGGGTAACGGTTCATTATCTCGGGTTTTAGCCCAACCTCGTTCAATAGAGAAGCCACAGACTCTCTTATTTGGTCTTTGTTTTTCTCTCCATTGAGGTATCTGAAAGGAATCGAGATATTACTTAGTACCGTCTGTCGGTTTATGAGAGACTCGAACGGATCCTGGTATACGATTTGAACATCCTTACGATATTCGCGTAGTGCCTTGCCCTTCAGATTATTTATCGTGACGCCATCGTGCTTGATGGAACCAGAGGAGGGAGAGGTAAGGCCGAGCAAGCAACGGGCAATGGTACTTTTGCCAGAACCTGTTTCCCCCACGATTGCCAAGAATTCTCCCTTGTGAAGCTCGAAAGAGACATCATCAACTGCTCTAACAATTTTCTTTTTTCCTCTAAGCATACCGGTGATTGTTTCAAACGTTACTGAAAGGTGGCTGATTTCAAAGAATGGCTCGTTTGCGCTGGATGGTGTATCTAATTGTACTTGTGACAAGCTGCCCACCTATCAGTACCCACCTCTCGAAGTCTTGGTTTCTCCTTCAGGCATCTTTCAAAAACATATTTGCATCTACTCGCGTACATACAAAAGTTGGCGGAAGGAAGTTGCCCTAATTCTCGTTGAGTCGAGGCGGAAGTTACCATTGAGAGGTTTGAGTTAAAGGTCAGGACCGTACCCAACAAAGTTTCGGTGTAAGGATGCAGTGGCTCAGAAAGAACTTTGCTCAATGGGCCTCTTTCGAAAATCTCTCCTGCGTACATTACAACAACGTATTCAACTAGGCCATTGAGTAACGAAATCTCATGGGTTATGAAGATCAGAGAGAGGTCGTTTCTGGAGATCTCCCGACTAAGTAACGTAAGAATCTGTTTTTGCGTAACTACATCCAGAGCCGAAGTTGGCTCATCCGCGATCAGAATCCTTGGCAACAACGTGAGTGCCATAGCGATTACTACTCGCTGGCGCATGCCTCCACTTAATTCATGCGCGTAGCCGTCCATTAGTTCTGACTTAAGACCCATGGAGGAAAGCAATCGTATTGACCTGTCTCTTGCTTCTCGTTTGGACACTTTTTGATGCTCGAGGATGACCTCGATCAGATGGTCGACACTTTTCTTTACTGGATTGAGAGAGTTCATGGCAGACTGATACACCATCGAGACCTTTTCCCAGCGGTATCTGCGTAGTTGAGTATCGTTCATTTTGAGTACATCTTGTCCATCGTATTGTATGTCTCCGTCGACAATCTTGCCGGGTGCTGGTATGGCATTCATTATACTCATTCCCAAGGTCGTCTTTCCGCTCCCGGATTCTCCGATCACCCCAACTGAATAGTTGGAGTGGGGAATCACGAGTGAAATACCATCCATTGCAGTCAGTACTCGATCTTCCAATTTGTACTGCACAGTAACGTTGGTGAGTTTGAGAAGATCGCTCATGAGTTTCTATTTCACGTTCAATCGCGGATTCATTACTTCCTCTATGGAATATCCAATCAATGCAAAACCAGTCGCGACGATCGAAATTATGAGCCCTGGCTCAAGAACCCACCACCAGTCTCCGTAATCGAATCCATATTGTTGCGCCCAAAATAGAGTGCTGCCCCAGCTAATGCTGTTGGGATTTCCCACGCCGAGGAACTGCAAAGCAGTTACGAGTATGACACCGACTGAAACGCTGATGATGAAGTAGGCCACCGCGAGGGAAGATACCTCGGGTGCGACGACTCTCAGCATGATATCAAATTCGCCCATCCCATTTGTTTTTGCGGCGTCTACAAATGCCATTTTCTTCACGGATAATACCTGTGCCCTAACCGATCTCGCAACGGGCGCCCAGAGAAATGCAACCAGCAAAAGGGAAACCAATTGGTCTGTGGGAACAAATAGGGACGATATCAGAATGATGATTGGGAGGATTGGAAACGTAAGCGTGATATCTGTCAAGCCCGATATGATACCCCCGACTCTACCGAAATAACCTCCCACAACACCGGCAAAAAACCCAAGGAGCACCGATCCGAGGGCAGCTTCGAGCGCAACGCCCAAAGACGGATACGCTCCCCAAACTATTTGGCTCAACAGATCGTGCCCTTGATAATCGGTACCGAAGGGATGGGTGAGGCTCGGTGGCTGATTGGCCGCACCAGAAATAGAGAGTGGTGGATAGGGGTCGATGAACGGGCCGACGGAGATGAAAACTACGATGCCAAGGATTATGACCAATCCAGCAACTGTCGTTTTCTTCCTGAATAAGCTGCGCAGCACGGATCTGGGCTTTGGTGCTAATACTACTCCCGATTCCACTTCCTTCATCTACTTCCTTAATCTTGGATCCAAGCGCACGAGTACTAAGTCCCCGACGATTCCCCCAATAATGATGATGACTGTAAGCACGAAAAGCGTGCCCTGAAGTACTGGATAGTCACGATTGAAGATGCCGTCTACTAGCAAATCGCCGAGACCGGCATATCCGAAAACTGCTTCGACCAAGACAGCCCTGCTAATTAATCCGGCTAGAGAAAAGGACAAGAGTGCGACAACGGGGAGCAAAGAATTTCGTAGAATGTATTTTTGAGCCAGAATTCTTGGCCGCAGGCCCCTTAGGGATGCAGCAATAACGTAGTCGCTCTTCATGACTTCTTGAGTGGTACCTCTTAGAATTAGGTAGATCTCTCCAACTACCGAAGTTGAGAGCGCAATGACTGGAAGAACACCATGCCAGAGGACGGACGCAACGTAGCTGAGCGTTGATTTTGTACCTAGATCAAATGCCCCGAAGATGGGAAACCAATGCAAATCGACGGCAAAAAGCCAGATCAGAATTAGACCCGTCCAATAAACTGGGGTTGCATTAAGCAGGATACTCCCGTACGTTGAAGAGAGCTCGGCTTTTCCCCCTCTTCTGAGTGAGCTAATTCCTGCCAACACGTAGGCAATGAAGATCGAGAAAGCAAGGCTCGCCAATATGAGAAGAATCGTCCACCCGATTCTCTGCGCAATCAGACCGTTCACTTGCGCGGGGAAAAACTGGAAGGATATGCCGAAATTAGGCGGCCACGTCGCAAAGATATTCTTCAAGTACAAGTAGTATTGAACAATAACAGGCTGATCGAGGCCGAAGCGTTGCTCTAATAATTTGGACTGCAGTCCTGGGTTCGAGTAGTCGCTGACGAGAATCTGGGCTGCGTTGCCCGGAGCTATCCTGGGGAGTATGAAATCGAGGTTGACCACAACAGCTAAGACAATTAAGTACGTGAGAATCCGCTTACGCAGAAAGTTCATCTGAGTTCCCACCTTTGCGTACTGTTATTATCTTTTGATCGGGTTTGAGCGAAAAATAAAGCTATAATCAGCATTTTACGATATCTAATGGAAGAAGATATTTTCCATTTATTGCGAACAAAGCCATCAACGTGATCGTAGTATCAAAAGGAGAAGATTCAACGATTCTTAAACAGGTATCTCGATCAACCCTCGATCGAGTTTTGTCAGAAATTCCGCCCCACGTTCGGTAACGAGGATAGTATCTTCGACCATATATCCCCCATTGGAAATTTCGTAGTACGGAGTCTCTATGTTTAGAACGCAATTTTTCTCAATTACATCGTTGCTCGCAGGAGTGATGAATGGAAGCTCGTACATTTCCAAGCCTATCCCGTGACCACAATGGTTTCGCTGGAAATTCGGCATACCCGCTTTTCGCGCTCCCTCCACGCCTGCCTTAAAAACTTCTGATGCCTTCATTCCCGGTCTTAGGCTTGCAATCGCAGAATCCTCGCCGGCGTAAACAACTTTGTAGCATTCCTTTTGCCTATCAGAGGCTTTCCCCAGGACTGCATTCCGTCCAATGTCAGTGAAGTGGTACTTGTATTGGCATGCCACATCAAACCGAATCAAATCTCCCCTTTGCAATTTATTGTTCGAAGGAAAATAATTGTGTTGAAGATAGCTCCCCTTGCCCAGAGAAATGCTCGGAAGAAAATTGGTCATGCCCTGCCCCGCGACTGTTTCGCTGAAAGCTCTTACCAGTTCAAATCCGCTTGAACCGGCATGCGCAGCTTCAAGGGCGGCCTTGATGCCCAACTCGGTTATTTCGATGCCTTCGCGCATTACGGCAATCTCATCCTCGTTTTTGATTTTTCGAATCTCTCTAAAAATGTCGAAGGCAGGGATTGCTTTTTCGATACCAGTGATTCCCAGGAATTTACG
>JAPCJV010000153.1 GCA_027886785.1 Nitrososphaerota archaeon
AAGGCGAAAGAAGAAGGGTACCGCAGCCGCGCCGCGTACAAACTAATGCAGCTGAATCACAAATACAAAATTATCAAACCGGGTTTCAGCGTTGTAGACATCGGAGCAGCTCCCGGTGGATGGTTAGAAGTTGTGTCGGAACTTGTCGGTCCTAGAGGACTCGGGGTAGGGGTGGACATTGTTCCCGTGAAACCAATCGGAAAGAACGTGAAGATTCTGGAGGCAGATGTGCTATCCGCGGAATTTCCATCCCAAGTCCTTTCTTCTTTGGGCAGGGGCAAAGCGGACGTCGTACTCGCAGACATGTCGCCTAAACTGTCGGGAGTTTGGGACATGGATCATTTCAAGCAGATTGAGCTCTGTCAGAGAGTCGTGGACATCTTGCCATCTCTTCTTGGGATCGGAGGATCAAGTGTCATGAAAGCATTTCACGGAGCGGATCTCGATTCACTGACTAAGCGTCTCAAAAATTCTTTCGAACGGGTGGAAATAACAAAACCGGACGCAAGTCGCAGCGAAAGTAGTGAGGTGTACCTGGTCTCATTGAATTTCAGCGGACAAGTTCCCTCAAGATCTTCTGAAGATCTCCAAAAGATGCCTCAGTCCGAACCGCAGTCGGATTCAGGCGAGTGCGGCTGGCAGAGTGACCGGTTGAATTAAGCCTAGAGATTACAGAGTCAATTTTCGGAGTTCTGATTTCCAGTTCGTCTGCCATCGTAGCCAAGTCAAAATACAGAGGAATATCTAGCTCAGCTCGAAAAACCGGAAGATCCGAAATCTTGAAGCAGTTTTCAACAAATTCCGTCGATTGAACACAGCCGATCCATAAGGGGCCGGCGAATTTCATTATCTTGTTGTCGCAATCCGAACAGTGGAGCTCCGATCCAGGGTCCACGTAAAAAACGAATTGAGGTACGATTCTTCTTGAGCCACATTTGAAACAATGTAACACATAACCGATTTCTTCTTCGTTTTGTCTGGAATAGCTGTTTCCGATCTGCACAAGCGAGTAGGCCCTGAAATAATGCTTATCGTGATGGGCGAACAGTGGTTTAATGGAGGCTTCGCTCCTCATAGCCGTCATCGAAAGCAAACCGAAAAGCAAGCGGATCCCTATCTCGTGGGAATAATCCGTTCGTAAAGGGAGCCCCAAATATTTCCTTTGAGCAACTCTCGGATAAATGCCGCACAAGACTGCTGTGTCCGTTGCCGAAACCGAAAGGATTCCTCCGTGCTTCGTCGCTTTTAGGGCATTATCCACGAAGGGAGATGGTGTCCCGAAAGGATCCAGATCCAATGCGTCGAATCGTTCACCTTTGTTTTCGTCGCGCGTAGATAGAAAGGAGCTTACCTCTTTTTGCGAAAAGACGCATCTATCTTCTACACCATTACTTCTAGCCGAGATTTTTCCAAGCTCAATTGAAACTGAACTGATGTCATTCAGAAAGATCTTGGCAAATTCACTGACTTCTGTAGCCACGCGGATTCCCCTGGCCCCTACGCCTGAAAGGCAGTCCGCAAAAGTTAAGTCATTCTCGGTTTTCCAGCGATTGTTGGAAAACAAGGAGACATAAGATCTGTAACATATGATCGATACATCACGGACGAATTTTCCCTGAAGATTGAAAAATGACGGATACTTCAACGGCGCGTCAGATTCAGGAACCACAAGTTTAGTTGCCCCCTCGACCAGCTGACGGGTCTTTATCGACAGCAAGAAATCGACTAAAATTTTCTCTCATCTCCCATTCACTTAAGGACTAGCATCAAGAAATCATTCGATTGAAACTCTCCCAACAATTTCTACGAAAAACCTACCTTCCGAAATGCGAATATCCATGAACGAAAAACGAATTTGGCTAATTACTGGGGAACCTGCTTCTGGAAAATCCACCGCTCTTTCCAGAATCTTACTCGAAGTGAGATCTGCAGGTTTTACGGTGGGGGGAGTTCTGACGAGAGAAATCCGTGCACGAGGAGAGAGGGAAGGTTTTGCGTTAATTGACGTTGCATCTGAGGAGTCTGAAATGCTCGCTAACATGAAGGGGATTGTGGGACCGAGAATCGGAAAGTACAGAGTCAATTTGAACTCTCTTTCGGGACTCGGCGCGAAGGCTTTGCAACACGCAAAAAATGCCTCCGATCTCGTTGCGTGCGACGAAGTGGGACCGATGGAACTTTTGAGCCCTGAGTTTCGGCGAGCTGTCCGCAGTTCGGTGCTGGAATCCAACAAACCCGCGATAAGTGTGGTTCATAAGAGGTATGAAGACCCATTGATCGTAGAGCTGAAACAATCCAGTGAAACCACCGAATATGAAATCACTTTCGAGAACAGAGATTTAGTACCGACAGAAATTGCGAAAGACATAATTTCGCTTCTCAAGACTAGCGAGTCCGGCAGCTCAGAAGTTTGATCGTCGCCGGTGTGGATGATGCAGGTAGGGGATCCGTGTTAGGACCTCTTGTCATCGCTGGAGTCACCGTTGACGAAACGGAAATTCCAGAATTACGAAAAATGGGAGTGAAGGATTCAAAACTCCTTACACCTCAAAAGCGCAGGCAGCTTTACAGAAAGATCAAGAAACTTGCGAAAGGGGTCACATATGAGAAAATCGATCCTTCAGAAATCGACAAAGTGGTCTTCAACGGTCAGAAGCTCTTCCGCCTAAATTACCTGGAGGCGAGGATGATGTCCTCGGTCCTTTTCAAACTAAAATTCGACATGGCGTACGTCGACTGCTGTGATACTAACCAAGCTAGATTCGGTCTATTGATTTCGGATTTGATTTCCGAAAAGGAGGGGAAAAGCTTCACCGTGGGAGAAAAAAATCCTCTGGCGGACCGCATAAAGAGTGAGCACCATGCAGATCGAAATTATCCCGTAGTTTCTGCGGCTTCGATCGTGGCAAAAGTGACCAGGGATTCCTTTGTAAGAAGGTTGCATAGGAAACACGGGATGTTCGGTAGTGGGTACCCGTCTGATCCAGATACGATTTCTTACTTGAAGAGGGCCTTCGAGTCGTCCAAGGGATTTCCCTCTATAACGCGCTTATCTTGGCTTACGGTGCGTAGGATGCGAGAGGATCTGAGCGCGCACGAGGCAAAAATTATCCAGAACTTAATCCCGAACTTTTCTTAGGACAAGTTAGTAAACCCAATTTTTGCTACCAACATCGCATGGTTCCTGTCATACGGTTCGAGATCAATCTGCTGCAGGATCTGAAATCCTGATCTTTCCAGGATGTGAACCTGCTGTGAAAAAATTTCCTTTTTCGGTTTTAGAGCATCAATGCTGCTTGCCTTTACAACGAGGAAAAGTGTACTCGTGACGCCTTTCTCAAAATACGTTCTGCAATTCTGGATCGCAATTTCTGTCTGGTCGGGTTGCGCAATATCGCAGTAAACAAAATCTACAACCCCGTAAAGCCCTGGATATTTTTCTGGATGCTTGGCGTCCGCTATTATGGGCACTACATTCTTTCTGTACTTGACAACGTTCTCCAAAAGTTCTCTGGCTACTCGAGGGGCTACTTCCACCGCGAAGATTGTGCCTGGGGTTCCTACAATATCTGAGAGATGAGAAACCGTGGTTCCAGTCGACGCTCCCAGGTACAGGCAACGAGAACCTTTGGAGAAAGGAAAGTACTCTAGCTTATTCATGATGGAGGCAGAGAGCTTGCTGCGAAAGGGATCCCACGATCTAAATTCGGCTCGCTCTCCACCAAACTTGTAGGTGACGAGAGTCTCCCCATAGTATGAGTGGCCGGGCGTCAGATTCTTTGTCGCAATTATTTTTCTGGAGGGATTCTTAGGGTTCTTAACAAAGAAAACGGAGTCGTCGAATATTGCATTGACTGAGCTACTTTCTTCGCTCATGATTCCGTTTCTCAGGGCGTCTAGATCGCCCCTTGTCCCTGCCGCGGAAACTTCCCGGCCTTCCGTTCCTTGTCTCCCTCGATCGGGACTCGAATCTTTGCCTCGACTGGGGAGCGAATTCTCTTTCCTCTCTACCCTTGGGCTCTTCTTTGTATTTCTCTCTGATTTCATCTAGGCGCGAATTCAACGAATTCAATATGTTATCGTCTTTGGAGCCCCTGAAGGTATCGATTCTAGCTGCAATGGCGAGCTTCCCCGCTACCGAACGGGCGACCTTCCCCCTTTGCCATTTCGGGGCGCTGTGCACCGATGCATGCTGAAAGAGGATTCCGTGTTTAGGGGGACGCGCGCCGCTTTTCAGAGCACGATACAGAGCTTTCTCTGCTCCGAGTATTTGGATGGTACTGGCGGGCAGTATGGACAATTTCCGCAGGCCTCCAGCTTTAGCGATGAGGCGCGCTCCTATGGTGGCGCCGGCTAACTCAGTCAAATTCGGCGCGACCTCTCTCATCGTCTTCTCCACGTGCGAGGCGAGCTTGTCCCGAAGGGAGAAAAGGTGCATAGCTTCGTCCGCTAATTGAACGATCCTCGCGAGATCTTCCTCCCTCATATCAGCACCTCTGGAGGACTTGGCAGCAGTTTCAATTGCTTTACTCTTTGCCTTCGAGTAGCCCATTTGTTCCAGGAGATCCGCCTCAAAGTTCTTTCTTGCTTTGAAATTCAGAATCAACTTTGCGAGGGAAATGTTGTCATCTACGAGCGACGTCAATTCGGGAAAATGAAGCCCGTACCATTCGCGCAGCCTGGAACTGACGATATTGGCAGTCTTGTCGATCTCATCCAGCGCCTGCACTGCCTCCATCGCCTGCAGATCCGGATTGGACGACATCTCCTTTATTCTCAGAGAAGAAATTTCCACAGACACTTCCCGAATCGCAGCTTCTGCTTCTTCCTTCGTTGCCGCTAATCCCGCATCCACCAAAATCGAGATCTGGTTTTGCCTCACTCCCCTGAGGTCTTGATCTGCAATCGGCTGCAAATCAGAAGAAGGAATCCCCAATCCCTGGGAGGTCTGCGGTTGAGCTACGAGGACATCACCCGGGTTAAAATTCGACTTTACCCAGGTCACTTCATCTTGAGAAAGCGTTCCCGAACTTGCATTCAAGAAATTCTTTCCCCGGTTATCTTTGGGAAAACCGAACTGAGCGAGTGGCTTTTTGCTTTCGTCTAGAAGAAGGAGCCCAAGCTCGCTCACAATAAAGAATTTTTTCAAAAAAGTTCCAATCTCAAAAACAATCCTTTCACCGTCAGTCTTAAAGCGTTTGGTGATTTTTTGGTCTCCTAGGTTTCAAAGTGGATACACGTACCGCACGCCCTAGTAAGAAACCAAAAAAGTCTTTGACTCGAATAGCAATTGACTTCTCCGGATTAAAACTCGCTTCGCCAACAATGTTGGCTTCAGGAGTGTTGGGGATCTCCTTTGATTTGTTTCCCCGGATTATTTCCGCCGGGTGCGGGGCGATAGTCAGCAAATCAATAGGAGCGGAACCGAGAGAAGGTTACAGAAATCCCACCATGACAGGCGTAGATTGCGGCTACTTGAACGCAATCGGACTCGCGAATCCAGGGGTGGATGTTTTCTCGGAAGAACTCAGAGACTTTTTCCACGAAGCCCGGAAAGACTT
>JAPCJV010000154.1 GCA_027886785.1 Nitrososphaerota archaeon
ATTCCGATCGATTCTAGATGTTTCTCGATCCACCCATTTTCTCGAAACTTGTCTTCGGGTACGTGAACGTAATAATGGATCACGGCCTCCGAATTGACCTTGCAGGCGAGAACAGCAGCTTTCAAAAAATCTTTAGATCGCTCAGGCAAGGGCATTAGAATTCGATCGAATTCCCCCTTGTGGTTTTCTGAGTAATCCGTGGCGTCACTCAGAACTGGATTCACCTTTCCCGCGAGGTGTTTGTTTAACTTTAGAGAATCTACCGCGAGCCTGATTGCCTCGGGATTTTTGTCGATACTATCTATTACGCAGTTTTTAGTTTTCGCGATCACAAATGAGAAAGTCCCCACCCCCGCAAACATATTCAGCACCTTCTCTCCATCCACCGCTAAACTGCGGAGCCTCAATCTTTCGGTAGAAAGTCTCGGAGAAAAATAGACTTGGCGCACGTCCACTTTAATCGAAATCCCGCTTTCCTTGTAGATGGTTTCGTACTTTTCTTCACCGGCAATCAATGACACGCTTCTAATTCGAAATTCGCCCGATACGTCCGAATCCTGCTTTAAGACAGTTTTCACGTTTTTTGCATGAGAAAGAATTTCCTCGCCAATTAGAGCTTGTTTTGAAGCGAGCTCATCGGGAATTTTGATTATTACAATGTCCCCTATGATGTCGAAAGAAGATGAGAGGAGATTTATCTCCCGATCAGAAAGTCTACCGCGCAGTACGCTCTTCAGCAGGGGCAATTTTCGTTCCAGCCCGTGATAATTATTTGGCGGCTACTTTTTCTTCAGTGGGAAGAACTTTTCCAAGATAGTAGTACTTCCCATCGTCCTTCTGCATTCTGTCCAGTTTGCTATCTGGTTTGTTAACTCGGGGACGCCCTGTGTTGATATCTCTTCTGTAGGTTATGCCTAACTGTTTCAGGAATTCGTTCATCCCATCAGATTTGCCGAGCGGCTTGCTCGCATGACCCCTGCGCCCCGGTTCACCAGAGAAGATCATCAGGGAATCGGCCACGATATCCACCAGCTGAATGTCATGATCTATAACAAAGGCTGTTTTTCCCATAGACCTGACAAAGCGCTGGATCGCCTTTGCGAGTACTATGCGATCTTCGACGTCGATGAATGCAGAGGGCTCGTCGAAACCGTAGATTTGAGCATCCTGTAACAGGGTGGCAACAATCGCCACTTTTTGGAGCTCTCCCCCACTTAGATTCTTCAACTGTTTCTCGTACAGTTTCGACAAACTCAAGGGAGTGATGAGCTGCGTCTGCATTAATCCGCTGTCGACATTTTTGTTGATAGATCGAAAGTAGGAAATCACATCATTTTCCACATCGCTCGACAAATACTGCGGTTTGTATGCAACCCTCGAGAGGGCACTGACATGACCGCTCGTCGCGCTTTCTATTCCCGAGAGAATTTTGAGGAAAGTAGTTTTGCCCAAAGCGTTTGCCCCCAAAATTCCAATAACCGCGCCCATTTTGATCTCTGCAGGTTCGACGTGCAGCTCAAAATTTTCGTATTTCTTTACCAGCTCATCGTAGCTGCAGATGACTGGAGTTTCTGTTTCGTTTTCCACCGGAGAGTATATGTCGAATCGAACTGGCTGATCTCGAAAACGCACGTTTTCCCCGGAAAGATATCCCTCAAGTAATTCGTTGATTCCTGTCCGTGCGGCTTGAATGGATGAAACAATCCCGTAGACTCCAGCATCGCCGTACAGTATGTGGACGTAATCACTGAGATAATCCAGGAATGAAAGATCGTGTTCTACTAGAATCACACCGGCTTTCTTGGAAAGCTCGGAGATGACTTTGGAGACTTTCATTCTTTGAAATACATCGTTGTAACTTGAGGGCTCGTCGAATAGATACAAGTCAGCGTCTTTGACCGCCGCGACTGCTACCGCAGTTCTTTGGAGCTCTCCTCCGCTCAACTCGGCTACGTTTCTATCCAGACTCTCCATTAAGGACAGTGAATCTGCGATTTCAGAGATGTCCCTTGTCGAGCCGGCAGTTTTCTCCAATAGCCCTCGAACGGTACTCGTCCACACCTTTGGGATTAGGTAGACCGCCTGCGGTTTAATAGAAACTCTGAGGGTACCATTCGCGATCGATTCAAAGTGACTTCTTGACTCGGTGCCCTGAAATTCATCAATAATCTCTTCCCATGACGGAGGATTTTCATAATTTCCCAGATTAGGCTTCAACGATCCAGAAAGAATATTGAGCGCCGTCGACTTTCCCACTCCGTTCTTACCGACAAGTCCCACTATGGAATTCTTTTTGGGGATGGGTAATTTGTAGAGCCGGAAAGTATTCACACCGTATTGATGGATTTTTTCTTTTCCGAGTTCGGAAGCAAGATTCAAAATCGTGATCGCTTCGAACGGGCATTTCTTCACACAGATGCCGCACCCGGTGCATAATTCTTCGCTGATTACAGCTAAGGCATTTTGCCCTAGAACAATGCAATCGCTCCCGGTTTTATTCACCGGACAAAACGTAATGCACTCTAGATTACATTTCCTAGAGTGACAACTATCTTTGTCCAGTACTGCAACTCGGTGTGACATTCTTCAGTCCCTTGAAAAAAGAAAAAAGCTCGCTTAAGATTTTCAAAGATGTTCAGATCACATATATTAGGATTGACGATACAATTTTTCAAGAATTTCTAAAATCTGAGAAAATCTTTCTAAACAATTACAGAGAGCTCGCAAACCAATCTGGATTTACCCTCCGGCTTTGGATACAAAGCCACAGATCTGGTATGTGAAAGACAGAAATAATAGAAGCGGCATCGATAGAATAAGTAGGCGTGTAATTTGAGTCAGCAGGGCGTCACGCTAAAAGTACTTGAAGCTTACACCAGGGACGTTGGCCGCGGAGTGGCCAGAATCGATTATGATGCGATGGACGCTCTTGATGCCTCGACCGGCGACATTATTGAAATCAAGGGTAAGAGACGTACCGTTGCTAAATGTTTGCCACTTTATCCCTCTGATGAGGGACGAGGAGTCATCCGAATTGACGGTCTGATACGGAATAATTCCGGTGTCGCGATTGGCGATACCGTTACAATAAAGAAAATCAAGGCGCCGCCAGCAGAAAAAGTAGTAGTCGCGCCTCTGGAGGCCATTCCTCCAATTGACGAGAGATATCTCGCGGATGCGCTAGAAAGTGTCCCCGTGACGAAGGGAGACAATATTATGATTCCGTACTTTGGTGGACGCCTCACTTTCCAAGTGCTCGGCGTGAGTCCCATGGCCGATGCGGTGCTGATCACCCAGAGGACGATCTTCGCCATCTCTGAAAAAGGCGAGACGCTCAGAGGAGTACCTCAAGTTACTTACGAGGACATTGGTGGTCTGAAGGACGAGATCCAAAAGGTCCGTGAAATGATCGAGCTTCCTTTAAGACACCCTGAAATTTTTGAAAAATTGGGGGTAGAAGCTCCGAAGGGAGTGTTATTGTACGGGCCTCCGGGAACCGGAAAGACGTTGCTTGCAAAGGCTGTTGCGAATGAAAGCAACGCGCATTTCATCAGCATCTCCGGTCCAGAAATCATGAGCAAGTTTTACGGAGAAAGTGAAGCCCGCCTAAGAGAGATCTTCAAAGAGGCAAGGGAAAAAGCGCCGACAATTGTGTTCATTGATGAAATCGACAGCATCGCGCCAAAGAGAGAAGAGGTCACGGGCGAAGTTGAAAGAAGAGTAGTTTCTCAGTTGCTATCTCTGATGGACGGACTGGAAGCTCGAGGAAAGGTAATCGTAATTGCCGCGACCAACAGACCAAATGCGATCGATCCCGCTCTTAGGAGACCTGGCCGATTTGATCGAGAAATTGAGATCAAGGTACCCGACAAAAGAGGAAGATTCGAAATTCTCCAGATTCACACTCGACACATGCCGCTCACCCAAGAAGTAGATCTAGAGAAGCTGTCCGCGGTAACCCACGGATTCGTGGGTGCGGATTTGGAGTACCTCTGCAAGGAGGGAGCCATGAAAACGTTGAGGAGAATGCTTCCAGAGCTGAAAGTGGAGGACGACAAACTTCAACCCGAGTTCCTCAACAAGCTTCAGGTTACGATGGACGATTTCGAGAACGCCCTAAAAGACGTAATGCCCTCTGCCATGAGGGAAGTGTACCTCGAAACTCCCGACATCCGCTGGAGCGATATAGGCGGCCTGGAATCCGTGAAGAAGGAATTGCAGGAAGCAGTGGAATGGCCTCTGAAATATCCGGATCTGTACACTGCAATTGGTTACAGCATGCCCAAGGGCATTCTGCTTTACGGTCCTTCGGGAACCGGGAAAACGCTTCTCGCAAAGTCGGTCGCGACAGAGAGCGAGGCAAATTTCATCAGCGTGAGAGGTCCGGAACTCTTGTCAAAGTGGGTGGGAGAATCCGAAAGAGGTGTGCGAGAAGTCTTCCGAAGGGCGAGGCAGGCTTCTCCGTGTGTGATTTTCTTTGACGAGATCGACGCGCTTGCTCCCGTAAGGGGACTGGGCGGTGACAGCATGGTTACCGAACGAGTGGTCAGTCAGCTCTTGACCGAACTCGATGGCATTCAGACTCTGAATGGAGTAGTGGTGCTGGCAGCCACGAATAGAATGGATATGGTAGATCCAGCTCTACTGCGCGCAGGCAGATTCGACAAACTGCTATACATTCCTCCGCCAGACAAGAATGCTCGGAAGCAAGTATTGGAAATTCAGACAAAGCAGAAACCCATTTCGAAAGAACTAGATTTGGAAAGGGTGGCGGAAATGATGGACGGTTTCACCGGAGCCGACATCACTTCTGTTGTGAATACTGCCGTTTCTCTGGTCCTCCAGGAATACGTCGCGAAATTCCCAAAGCCTGAAGATGCGAAAAAGAACGCAACGGACGCGCTGGTGACTATGCGGCATTTCGAGGACGCGATTCGCAAGGTAAAGACTTCGAGAGAAGGCAAGCCAGTCGAGAAAGTAGCGGTACCTTACTACAGGTAGGCTTCTTTCCGAGAGCTCTTGCAAGGCTCAAATATCCACTTTGAGGAGCTGCTTGCAGTGCAGAAGCTGCCATGCCGGATACGCCAAACAATGAAGGCTACCGCGGCACAGGTTTGCAGTTTCTCAATCGATACGGTGCGAAAGTCGGACAACGAGTTAAGATTCACACAATTGACGGATTGGAAGTTAGCGGACTACTTATCCCGCGATACGAGTACGCCGACGATGAACATATCGTGTTGAAGCTCAAATCCGGTTACAACATCGGCTTGAAAGTAAGCGCCATCAGATCTCTAATTGTCTTAGATGAAGTAGAATCCTCGAAGAATTCTCCAACGAATATCGAAGCACTACACAATATTATACCAAATTCCAACCAAACGAAAAAAAAATTGCTCTTGCTGAGCACTGGGGGAACGATCGCCAGCAAGGTGGACTACAGAACCGGTGGAGTCCATCCAGTATTGTCGGCCTCAGATCTTTATTCTGCAATACCGGAACTCGATGAAATCGCCTCGGTTGACCCTGATGTTGTTTTCTCAATCTCCAGCG
>JAPCJV010000155.1 GCA_027886785.1 Nitrososphaerota archaeon
AACTTTTTTCTAAAAAAATAGGAAAAAGGAATTTCGATAAAAGTGAAAATTGAGAACTTAAGTGACGCATTGTTTACTGAACTGGACGGTCTGTTCCTGGTCTCATCGACCCGAGGAATCATCGAGCAGCATTTGGCAGTAAAAAAATACTCGATTCCAACTCAGTTCTTTACTGATGAACGCTTCGGAGTCAAACTTGGTTGCTTCGTTTCCCTGAAAGAGAATAACGCCGAAAAATCATTGCGTGGATGCATCGGATTTCCTGAACCGGTCTATGAATTAAGAAAAGCTCTTCCCGAGGCAGCGATAAGCGCGGCGACTCGAGATCCGAGGTTTCCTCCCGTGGAAGTGAATGAAATGGAGAACCTTCTGCTCGAAATTAGTATTTTGACAAAACCGGTCGAATTGGATGCGCCTTCCAAGAAAGACCTACCTAAAATGATTGAAATTGGTCGCGACGGTTTAATCCTAAAATGGTCTTTCGGATCGGGATTGCTTCTGCCGCAAGTTGCTCCTGAATTTGGCTGGAATGCCGAAGATTTTCTTTGCAATCTCTCTCTAAAGGCGGGCGCTCCCCCGGACCAGTGGCTAGTTCCTGGAACTCAGATTTTTAGATTCGGAGCCCAAGTGTTCCTAGAAAATTCGCCACAAGGAACGGTTTCCATGAGCTAGGAGTTTTTCTTACCAGAAACGCTTCGATTTGTTTGCCAAGTAAGAATCATGCCCTCAAAATATTTAGGAATATTTTGAGCCGATCTGTGAACGAATGATTCAAAAGGGATAGAATGTATTTCATCTCGACAGCCGAGAACTTGGGAAATTAAACCATGACCATTCAGCAAACCGTGCGACCGAAGAGCCGAACTCACACCATCCGACAAACACTCAATTCTAGTGCTGGTACTAGAGTTACGATCATGGGGTGGATTGCTTCCAAAAGCTCGATCGGGGGAATAAAATTCGCAATTCTAAGAGATGGCAGCGGTTACATCCAGGTTGCGTGCAAAAAGGACAGAGTGTCCGAGCAAGCGTTCGCGGATTTTAAAAGAGCTACGAGGGAATCAACTGTCGGCGTTACGGGAGTGGTCAGGGAGGACAAGAGAGCCCCCGGTGGAAAAGAGGTCTCGGTAGAGGATTTTTGGATTACTTCGCTGGCAGCTGATTGGCCAATCACCAAAAGCGCCGTCAAATCGGCTTCATTTCTTTACGACAAAAGACACCTTGCAATCAGGGGGCGAAAAGCGTCAGCGATCATTCGAGTCCGAGCTGAAATCGTCTATGCGGCGTTTGATCATTTTGTGAAAGAAGGGTTTACTTTGATTTCTGCGCCCTCCATAGTTCAGAACGCGGTCGAGGGCGGGTCGACACTTTTTGAGGTAAACTACTTTGGAAAGAAAGCCTATCTGAGTCAAAGTGCGCAACTTTACGAGGAGGCGGCATTAGGAGCTCTCGGAAAAGTATTCATCTTTCAACCGGCTTTTAGGGCAGAAAAATCAAAGACGAATAAACACCTCACGGAATTTTGGATGATCGAGGCAGAACAGGCATTTGCAAATCAGGAAGACAATATGAAGCTCCAGGAAAACCTGGTAAAGACGATGACCGAGCGAGTAGCGGAGAATCGGCGGGAGGACTTGGATACCTTGGGACGGGTGCTTAAGGTACCTGAAGTTCCATTCCCGAGGATCACCTACGATGAAGCCAGAGAAATATCCATCAAGAAAGGGGTACCGTTTGAGTGGGGAGACGATTTGCCAACTGAAGGCGAAAGGGAAATCTCGAAAGAGTTCGACGTACCCTTTTTCATAACGGGATATCCCCTGTCTGCGAGATCCTTCTATCATATGACTGAAGAAACCAACGACAAAGTAACAAAATCAGCTGATCTAATTGCGCCCGAAGGTTTTGGTGAAATTGCTACAGGGGGTCAAAGAATCCATGACTATGAACTATTGAGCAAGCGGATCGAAAGCCAGGAGCTGGCTACAGATTCCTTCGATTGGTACTTGGACCTCCGGAAATTCGGAATGCCGGATCATTCTGGCTTCGGAATAGGGGCCGAAAGGACTACTAGGTGGATTTGCGGACTCAAACACATCCGAGGGGCAAGTCTTTTTCCGAGGACCATATCGAGACTGAAACCATAGTTTTCCTGACGATTGGAAGAAATAATTTCCTTGTCACGCTTGTTCTTGGCTCACATGGTGAATCCATTTGACTAATCCCGGAGCCGGCGACGAGGTCGAGGATTCTGAAGTATCCGAAGATGGTACCACAAGGATCGTTTCTAACATTGAGATCGACGAGCTGGATGGCATCGGCCCTGCAACTAAAGCAAAGCTAAATGACGTTGGAATAACTACTATTTTGGATCTTGCCGCAAAATCTCCCAGCGAAGTTGCAGACGCTGTAGGTTCAGATCTTGCCCGCGCAACAGAGCTTTGTAACAAGGCCAGAGCTAAACTTGTGGAATTGAAGTATCTGGATGAGGATTTTGTTTCGGCCACAGAAATTTACAAGAGAAGAAAGTCAATAGAACGCATCACCACCGGGTCGAGAAATTTGGATGACCTTCTCGCCGGAGGAATTGAGACTCAGGCTGTAACCGAATTCTACGGAGAATTTGGATCTGGTAAGACCCAAATTTGTCATACGCTTTGCGTTACCACCCAAATTCCACGAGATCAAGGGGGAATGGATTCCAAAGTAGTTTACATAGATACCGAGAATACTTTCCGACCTGAACGGATCGCCGAAATTGCACACTCTAGAGGGCAGCGCAGTGATACGATATTGGCGGGCATAATAGTCGCGAAAGCCTTCAATTCGTCTCACCAAGAACTCATTTTGGCCGAGTTGGGAGCGCAAATCAGAAAATCGGCTGTCCGACTCGTGGTCGTGGATAGCGCCGTAGCTCATTACAGGGCGGAGTTCTTAGGGCGAGGAACTCTATCTGAACGCCAGCAGAGATTGAACAAATTCATGCACTCTCTAGTTAGGACAGCCGAAGTGTATAACGTTGCAGTTGTTGCTACCAATCAAGTTCAGGCTTCTCCGGATAGCTTTTTCGGTGACCCGACCAAAGCAACCGGAGGACACGTGGTCGCTCATACCAGTACTTACAGAATATATTTGAGAAAATCGGGAAAAAATCGAGTAGCGCGGATGGTCGATAGTCCATATCACGCAGAAAGAGAAATTGTCTTTTTGCTGAATGAGAAGGGGATCGACGATCCATCGGAAGAGACAACTAGCAGGAGAAAAAGTTCGAGCTAGTGATTGGTACCGCGGAATTTTTTAGGACTCTATGATTGCAAACTTTATAACGGCTATTCGAAGACTTTTTTCAGGAAATGCATTGCGTGCACGTAGCCTCACTTTCCTAGTGCTTGCCATATCTGTCCTTTTGTTTTCTCCGATTTTATTAAATTCCGCAAGCCAGCCATTTCTCATCGGGGCAAGAGTCCTTGCTCCTTCAGTATCCTCGGCGTATTCAGAAAATCTCTCCCTCTACTTGACTTCTAGCGAGACTTTTTGGAGAATCGACCTCTCCGGAGGAAATATTTCGGTCAACTCCGTCTCCGTTCCGTCCTCGGTTAGCTCTTACAGTATTACTTTGACCCATTATGCCGCATGGAAATCTCAATTCGAAATATTCACTCGATATGGATTTGGTCTACTGGGGCAAACTGAGCCGTACCCGGATGGATCAATTTTGAGCATAAACTCTTCCTCACAGTCTGACGCAGCCGCCCTCGCTAATTCTCTGGGCCAAAGGTTCGGCCTGGCTTTCCAACAAATTTCCTCATCTGCTGATAAGTTCCTCTTTTTTTCACCCATTTCTTTTTCCACCGAAGTGCACGTTTACTTTTGGGGACTTATTCCCCAATCTGCAAAGGGGTTTGCCGCGTTGGTTACTGAAAATCAGCTGGAATCTAATGACTTGGATTACTACAAGCTAACCTATTCCGCAACTCCCTCGATTTATCGAATATCTTACGGAGGATTGAGTCCCCTATCTTCCGATGCGTTTCGGCTATACTCGCAGCTGGGATTGCTTCAAACTTCGTACAATTATTCTGCCGTGGCTCAGAGCTCGACCGTCCAAATCCATGTTTTGGGTGGATTGGTAACAAATTCCTCTGCTACTTTTAACAACAATTTCGCAAACCTTTCAGCTTCGATCGTGACAAACTATGTACCTGGGAATCACACCAATGCAATCCCTAATATCAATGCTACTCTCGACTTTTCGTTTCCAACGATTTTGGCGTATCGGCAGGTAAGCCCGACTTTATCGCCTTCCAGCTCTTCCAATGTTTCCGTCACGATCTACGTCCGAAATGTGAGTCCTACCTCAACGCCTAACGCAATCAATGTTCGAGTTAATGATTCTTGGATTTATCAAAACAAGAATGCCCTAAAGCTGACAGTGGGTCAAACTGGAAAAGTCGGGAATCTGTCGTCAGGGGAGATTGAAACGATAGCCTACGCCTTTAACGTTCTCTCCTCCAACGGTACAATAAGAATTCCAGCCACACCCGTGTCATATCAGTTCAGTTCTGCGAACAAAACTGTGACCGCGACGGCTTATTTGAATCCTGAAACGTTAAACTTGGGGGCTACAAACACTCCGGGAATTGAAGCTACTGAAAGCCTACCCAGCGGCTCGATTCAAGCCGGTCAGACATTCTCTGTTAATGTTACCATAGCAAATAAGGGGAGTGGCGCAGCCTTCAATTTGGTCTCGGACGGGTTGAAGAAATCCAATCTCCCCTCGGGATCAAGTTGGAGCTACTTAGCTAACGCGACATCAGGTGGACTCACTGCTACAAATTCCACTGTATCTTATGGGGTCTCTTGGGCGGACGCGGGCGGGAAGATTCAGAACACCTCGACCAACACTATGAGCGCCGTCTTCAGCTTTAGTTCTCCTGGGACCCCCGGAATGTATCTAGACAAGGCAATATCCCCGTCTATTACTTCAAAGTCTGCCAATATCACCATGACCGTTTTCAACGGATCGCCCAGCCAGCTGGTCCACGTCAACGTGTCCGATCCCTTACCTTCTGGAGTAGTGTTTTGGAAGAGTCTTAACGGCACGAGCCTTAGAGCCTCGAACGGAGTTGTAAATCTCAACATCTCGTCGTTGAAGGCGAGTTCCAATGAAACGTTTGCCTATTCGATCAACTTTACAAATCCAAATGAGAATCTGATTTTCCTCCCCACAAATATCTCCTCGCAATGGAACGGGATAACTATAGTTCATTTCGGTGAAGGAATTGGCTTGCCCCTAGGATTGCAGGCGAGCAAAACCATCTCTCCCGCAGTAGGTTTCCAGGGCACTAATGTTACTATCTCTGTAGGAGTGGTTAATCGAGGCTCTCTACCGGTCTACAACATAAACTTGGGAAATTCTTTCGATCCTTTTCTGCAAATAACGTCGAGCGCCAACTCTACAACGGCGGCGATGCTGGCCCCTGGAGC
>JAPCJV010000156.1 GCA_027886785.1 Nitrososphaerota archaeon
CTTTTCAGTCAGGCGAGTTTTCGTGGAGGCATCCTTTCGAGATCTGATCGTAGAATATTTGGGAACGAGGAGAACATCGTCAAAAGTCAGTCCCGAGCGGACCGAATCCAAATTATTCGGTTTCCGGTTCCTTTGCTTCAAATAACCGGAAGACAATGTTCAGGCTAGTATTTTGGGTTTCTCGTTGCAAAGATAAGAATGTGATATCCGGATTCTGATGGTGCAAGCAACCTCTTTACATCTTAAATATCCAATTCCGGAGATGTTTTTTCCCTAATGTCTCACAGGTCTTCCCGGGAGCAGCTCGATCTGAAATTTGAAATCGCAAAGATCGAAATGAGAGACCTCGTCCCGCATGAAGGCGTCATTGAAGAGCACATTCAGGAAGTAACGAAGGAAATGGAGCGAGACGGCTTTCAATTGAGGCCCATCGCGATTTCTAGGTTGGACTCTCTGGGATCGAAATGGAAGGGTAGGTTCTTGATTCATGACGGGCACCACCGGACCGCCGCTTTAGAGCGCCTTAATTGCACCAAAATCATGGTATCGATTTTCGATTATTCAGATCCGAGGATCAAGGTGTTCGGGTACTATGACACTTCGATCGTGGTGCCCAAAGAGGAAGTGATTCGCAGGGCAACTTCGGGAATGAAAGTGACTCCCAGGTACGATAAACACTTCATCGACGTGAACGGGGAACTACAACCCTTTCACGACAACGATCTACTGGAGCCCAAAGTACCTACTCCCCTTTCGGAATTAAGATAGGTCTCTCTGGCCTAGCGAAAAACTGTCAGGGCATCTCATATCCCATTTATAATTACGAGCCCCCGGATCTCTCATTTTGCCCTTCGATGTCGCGATCTTCCTCGCTGCGTTAGGGATCACCACACTGGAAATAGTAGAGGCTGCGGCCGTTGGCCTAGCTCTCTACGCGGATTCCGGCAAACACATCGCGTTTTTGTACGTGGCTCTGGGAATCGTGGTCGTTCTCGTCCCGACACTGCTCTTGGGGTCTGCCATTGCCTATCTCCCGGTTGTTGCGGTTCGAGTAGTCGGCGCGACTCTTCTGCTCTATTTTGGATTGCGCCTAGCAAAAAGCGCCCGGAGATCGGTGGTGCGGAGCCGCAAGGCCGGTTTCTTCACGACTGAAGAATTTGAGAAGGGAATCATGTACACTGGGTTTTCAGTTGGGGCGATCGAGGCTTTTGAAGCTGCAATCGTTATCGTGGGGTTATTGCCTAACAATTTCTCCTCGACAATCTATGGTATTGCTTCAGGAATGGTCATCGTTGTGGTGTCTACCTATGTCCTTAGAAATCAGGTGCGAAAAGTGAAACAGGTGAACATGAAAGTGGTTGTTTCGGCCCTCCTACTCTCTTTCTCCGCCTTCTGGTACGCCGAAGTCTTCTATTCAGTTCCAGATTTGGTGCTTATCCCCTTATTTGCTGCCTTTGCTTTCATTGTTTACAAAGTAGCGAACCGGCCAACCCCAGAAATTCCCCCAGCCGTTCCAGCCAATGCTTCAGAGAAAGAGCCGCAAAAGCCCTATCTGAGCCTTTGCTTTTGACCCGAAGAATTTAGGGCGCAATCTATAACAAGGTTTATAAGGGCGTTTGCGCCCTAATAATACTTTCGAGAGGAGTGAAAGAGAGAATGAGCATGGAAAATACGAGCAATGTGTTGCGCAGGCAACAGGCTTTGACCAAGTGTCCGAGATGCGGGAAGGGGAGCATGGTCTTGGATGCGAATACGGGAGAACAAGTTTGCACTAACTGCGGCTATGTCATGAAAGAAAACATCGAAGACACAGGTCCAGAGTGGAGGAATTTTGCAAAGGAACAGGGAGAAGATGACCGGAGCAGGACGGGGTCGCCATCTAGTCTCGCACTGCACGACATGGGACTGTCCACTGTTATTGGACTGGAGAGTACGGATGCATCTGGAAACGCGCTAAAGTCATCGATGAAGAACCAGCTGGAACGGCTTCGGACCTGGGACAGGAGAAGCAAGGTACACAGTTCCGCGGATCGGAACTTGAGGTCTGCTTTCAGTCAGCTGGATCGTCTGGCGGAAAAGATTAACGTTGGAGCTGCGGTCATTGAGAAAGCGGCATACATTTACCGGAAAGCTTTGGAGAAGAGACTGATCCGCGGGAGATCAATTTCTGCAATGATCACTGCGTCGCTTTACGCGGCTCTCAGAGATACGGAGACCCCCAGAACCTTGAAAGATCTCGCATCGGCGAGTGGAGTAAAGAAGAACGACTTAGCTCAAAGTTATAGGTTGATCTTGAAAGAAATGGATCTGAGAATGCCCGTGAGAAATCCAGCAAAGTACGTTTCGCGCATCGGCAGTAAGGCGGGCGCAAGCGAGAGAACACAAAGGAGGGCATTGGAAGTACTTCGAAAGGCGCAAGAAACCGGCGGTTCGGCTGGCAAAGATCCCATGGGACTTGCTGCGGCAGCGTTGTACGTTGCAAGCGTAATGGAAAACGAAGCAAAAACTCAGAAGGATTATGCACAGGCGGCCGGCGTCACAGAAGTTACGATCCGGAACAGATACAAGACCCTCAAAGAATCACTAAAGTCCTAGGCAACGACGAAAGATCGAGGAAAATGGGTTTCTCTCGATCTCTACACCTTTTTTGCTGAATCCATCCTATGGAAATAATTGTTTTAGTGGGGATTCCAGCATCGGGCAAGTCCACCCTTGCCCTAAATAACTTTCCACATCATAAGAGGATTAACTTGGATGTCCTGCATTCGAGGAAAAAAGAGGACGATGAACTCGCAGATAGTTTTCGTAATGATCAAGATACGATAATTGACAACACGAATACTACGATCAAATCCCGAAGGAAGTACCTGGATCTGGCTCGCCTCCACAACGTGAAAATACGAGCAATTTACCTGAAAATCCCGATTTATCTAGCTCTCCAGAGGAACGCCTTGCGCGTGGGAAAGGAAAGAATCCCGGACAACGTGCTGCGATTTTATCACAAAATTCTGAGACCTCCGACCGTGAAAGAGGGATTCGATAGCGTCGAAGAGCTCGAAATCTCTTGACGAATTCTATAGAAATATTGACTGGGATCTTGATCGAAGCGAACATCTGTCTCTATTTTCTTAAGAGAACAATAGAAGTCATTCATCAGAATTGTCCCCAGAATAGCTTTCTGAGCTCCTTCGGAGCTGTTACAACAATAAAGGACTCGAAACAGCTTATGCTCTAAATTCCTCCCCCCGCTTGCGATCACCCCCTTAGGGGGCCCTAGGTCATCCAAGAGTCGCAATAGCAAATTCAACTCAACAATAGTTATTCATGCGGGTCAGACTATCTCTTCATGAGATTGATCATTCTGTACTCCTCAGGCACTGCCCCTCCGAGTTTCAATCGCTCCTGGATGAGGGCGTAGTATTTCTTGTCTAACTCGGCCGAAATGAAATGCCTCTTCATGCTTTTGCATTCGATAATTTCGGACCCGCTTCCTCCAAAGAGGATCAATACAACGTCGTTGGGCAGGGTTGCGGAACCGATAAGGGTCTTTGAGAGGCCCTCCGGGATTTGGCACGCATGGAAACTCTTGGTGAACCCGACGTTTTTCACGAGATCGAAATAGATCCAGCTGTACGGCATTCTCCCGGGCTTTCCCTTTTTGATCAGTTTTTTGATGCGCCTGTCGTTAGGATTTTCATACGGGACGGCAACATTCTCCTTGTAGAACTTGTTTTCGAGGGATTTGGTGCAATGCAGAATTGATCTATGCGCAATCGTGAACTTTCTTTTGCTGTGCCCGATGTTGGTGTTGTAAATCCACACGTACTCATTTACGTCGCAGAAAGCTGTGTCGAGGTACCGCGTCCTCAGGTACGCGTTGTTTTTGGGATAATTGATGATGAAGAAATTTCCATTTTCTTTCAAAACCCTGTGGCTTTCTTTCGCCCAGCTCACGCACCAGGAAATGTAATCATCAAATTTTTTCGTGTACGACACATCGTTGTATTTTACACCTACGTTATAGTCCGGATCTGCATATACACAATCCACAGAGTTATCGGGCAGTTCCTTCAAAAGTTCTAGGACATCCACATTGAAGGCCCTGTCCAGATAGGTCGAGATTCCGTTTTTGTTAGAACGCAAGCCCTTACTGGTGCAGTCGCTCGGAATGGCGCCTAGATGAAGAAATCGAATCTCCCTACTTGGGAATAATTTATTAGTCGTCTCAAAGGTTTCTGATCATACGAGGAAGTGAATTCAGCGAATTGAACTGCTCTTCAATCGCGCTGTCAGGTGACTGCGTTCCTCATCCAGTCACTGTCGTCTATTAGAAGCCACTCTTCAATCGGTTCCGGCATCTTCATTCAATCCCAGAGGATTTCATCGTCTATCAAAGATCTTTGTGCAATATCGGGTTTTTCGGAGGTAAGAGGCATTTGACCTCTGATTACATTCCTCGCGGATCAAATCGAAATCGCAGCCAAAAGATCCCACATGGATTCGAGCATGAGCAATTCTCAAAAAACAATATCTTTCCTCTCTATGGTCAACAGTACTCTTGGACCGATAAATGTCAATTTTGACGCGGAGACCTCCTCGCAATGTCTTGACATTGAAGCCTTTTCCGGGATTTACGACCTCGGACTAAGATGGTCGGAGACCTATCAGTCCTCCACCCGCGAATCCCTAACTGAGAGATCCGCCCTCATCAGGCAATTGTTGTGGGAATTCGGAAGAAGATTTTCAGCTAATCTGGTTCTTGGAAACATTGCATACGGACTAAATCCGAAGTACAAAATGCTCCAGCACATTGCCCTGCATGTCGCACCGGTATCAAATGACCAGCTGAAATTAGGCGCCGAAGGGCTCACCAACGGAATGAAAGCAATCGATCTTGCCGCGCAGACGAGAGCATTTGCCTACCTGCTGCATACGAGTTCCGTGGATAAACTGATAGAATATTCAAAGGAACGAGGAGTCAAGTTCATGGTCTACTCCCTGCTTAGAATCGCCGAGACGAGATCGATAGCAGCGCAGGAGTTAATGAGATTGAAAGGAACGGAATATTTCGAGCGAAGAGGTGTTCAAAGGGACGATGCGCAAGAAAGATTGGGAGAGTTTTCGATATTAGGATGTACGGAAGAAATCACAGATCAGATCTTGTCCTTCATCAACCGAGGGGCTTCGAAAGTGGTCCTTTTCCCTGTCTTCAAAAACCAAAAAGATTTGATGAAGCAGCTGAACTTGCTCTCGAATTGTCTGGAGTAAATTTTGGGGAATTCCGGAAGATCAGTTTAACAAATCGAAAGAGTCGAAGTGGAATTCGCAATCATGGGTTCTTTTTGAACTACGCAGAAGAGGTTTCCGTCCGGGTCTTCGAGCACCCTAAAATCATCAGCGGGGTCATATTCCTGGGGATGGAGGGAAGCTCCACTTTCTAGCAGTCCCTTCACTTCGCCTTCTCTGTCCCTGGTGTAA
>JAPCJV010000157.1 GCA_027886785.1 Nitrososphaerota archaeon
ACTCCCACCGTCTTGTATACGCTCAGAAAAGCCACTTTCAAGATCCATGGACGATGGCAGTAGCTGATCTCAAGAAACGATTGCGTTCCGTAAGTCGGGGCCGGAAAGCACTCGTGAAGTCCCAACGAACGCGATTTTCTTGTCTTTCAACAATTTCTGACAGAATATGAAGAAACAAAATTCCAAAGCGTAAAATAAGCAGCTTTTCCGGGTGAAAGTTCTCGTGGTTCCAACCCCGTTTTTGTTTGATCTCCACCAGGATTTGGCGCTCTACTTCTATTCCGGTGAGGGTTATGGTTATGAGAGCGACTCGTTTGAGAAAGACCTCCCCAACAGACAGGCTGACCTGCCTAAATTCCGGAGGGGCAATGTCAAGCTGGTCGTTTCCTCAGTTTTTCCCTTGATGCGGACGCTTGACCCGGAAATTGCTGACCTGCTCACGCGTGGGTACGGGGGGCTGAATTCGGCTTTCTCGTCTACTTCGAGCACTCTTGTCGCGCAGCATCTCATCAAGATCTATTATCAATTGCAGTCGCAATTTGGAGGTCGCATCAAGATAGTGAAGACCCAAGCGGACCTCCGAAGCATCCTGAGCGAACCCGAAAAAACCGGATTTCTCTTAGCGTTAGAGGGTACCGAATCCGTGTCTGACCCTTCTGACCTCGAAATTTTTAGGCGTCTAGGAATCCGCAGCTTACAGTTCACTTGGAACTTTGATACAAAGTACGCTTCATCCTGTATGTCCGAAAAGGATTACGGGTTGACGGGCGCTGGAATGAGACTACTAAGGCTGGCTAACGAGCAAGGAATAATCTTGGATCTAGCTCACGCCGGAAAAAACACCTGTCTCGAAGTTTTGAAGCAAGCTAAATTGCCGGTTCTGATCAGCCACGCTAATGTGGCCGGAGTGTTCAAGCACAGCAGAAATATCGATGATTCGGTGTTGGATGCCCTGAAGCTTAACGGCGGAGTGATCGGGCTCACTTTGATTCCAGACACCTACGGCAAACCGCATCCCGATGTGAAGGACCTTGTGCAGCATATACTCCACGTAAGGGATAATTTTGGAAAAGAGATTCTCGCGATTGGCACCGATTATTTTGGATTGTTCCCCCCAGACCAACCTCCAAGCGGGCTGGAAGACATTTCCAAATTCGCAAATTTATGGTATGAACTCCGGGCAAATGGATTCACGCAAGAGGAGATTGAAGCTATTTCGTTCCGCAACGCTTTGAGGGTCATCGAAGCAAATGCAAAAAACTGGGAGATCTAACTCCTATTGAGAAAAACGGGTACAGTTGTAATTCGTTCCAGAACTTGCCACTCAAAATGAGCTGACGCATCTGGGCCATGTTGATCATTGACTATTCTTTGATCGCAGATTCAATATCTTTAGGGCATTCATTTTTCTAAACAACCTTCGAACTCCGGAATACCGCTTAATCACGAGAAAGAGGGAAATTGAGTAAAATATACTTGAAACGACGCCAGAAATTGCTACAGGATGAATTGAATTTCCGTAGAATTGCGCAACTTTGGCCTGCTCGATCTGACCTAAGGGGCTCGCGTTCACGTCGTAAACGAACACAGGTGAGACAAAGTATAGGATATTGTAGGCGAGCGTGATGAAAACTACCGGAAGTACCGAATACAAGATTGCCTGAATATTTCTTTTGATTAACAGGAAAAACGGGATCAGCCAGTAGAAGTACTGCGGATTTACGTAATTGTACGAGAGGAAAACGAATAGAAGCAAAACCAGTGTGAGTTCTTCAATCGACAGTTCCTTTTTGTAGGCAAGTACCGCGACTAGGACAAAGGCTGGAATGCCAACGAAAAGAAAAACTGGAATCGGCGGCGAATGAAAAAGAGGAAGAACTTGCTGCCATGTAAGCCCATTCACCGAAAACTCTCCTGCATAAGTGGGAACTCCTCTTGCGTATACCAAGACAAAAATGGACTGCACTAGACTTCCATTGATCCCGTAGATCAGCACTGAAAACAAAATTGAAGGGAGAATCCAAAGAATTTCCCTCAGAGAATGTTTAAGGCCTGCATCTCCTTTCTTCAGGCGTTTAAGGAAAATTAGAGGGATGAGTATCGCTGGCCAGATCTTAATTATAGCACCCAGGCCCGCAAAAAAATATGCAGTGCCATATCTATCTCGGGAAGCAAGGTAAACTGATCCCACGGCAAAGGCCGTCGCGATGGGGTCGATTTGTCCCCAAATGGAACTGATAAAAATAACAAACGGATTTGCTAACCAGAAAGTGGATGCCGCCCTCGTACCTATTTTCTTTGAAAGAATGTAGAAAATCGCAAACGCTGACAAGATCATCGGCACCTTCAGGATAAGCACCAGTATCGGAAGACTACTTGGAATGAATGTTTCCCAAACTTCGTACGGGTTCGCGAAGAATCCGGGATAAGTGAGAGAGCTATTGCTGGGAATGGGCGTTTTTGTGATGATGGAGTACAGAAGGAAACTCAACGAACTGTACGGCACGTACCCCGGCGGATAAGCCCACTTCAAAGCACCAGGGAACATAGAGGGATTTCCCGAATAGAAGGGGTTGATTCCTTCAAGAAATCTTATTCCCGACGAATAGAGAAAATAAACATCGTATCGTTGTCCGGTTGGGGCGGCAAGGATTACGTATACTGCTGACGAAATGGCCAAGAAAATTTTTGTTGGAAGTAACCTGCTTAATACTAGCAAAAGAATAGAGAAGGCAACTAACACTACCCAGATTGCGAGATCCTGAAAGACTCCGTTGGCATCTATAATTAGAGAACCGATTTCGGCTGACAACCGCCCTAACCTAGATGAGTTCTAGTAACAAAAAAGTTATAGTCATAGGAAATGCGAAAGCTGCTTGCCCACGGTCCTAGACGACACCACTATATCAAGATCAACGATTTCCGCTCTCCGTACATTTGTCTGTCCTTCGAATGTGTGTGGCGGCCCGCCTGGGCTAACCGCGAAGATAGTGTATGCGCCTTGAATATTTTTCCGAGGCTTCTCTAGGAACTGCAAAGACAATAATTGGCATTATTGCAAAATGGGAAAGGATCTGAAAGTACTCCGGACTCCCAACTATGGTAGTAATAACTGTCGCATTGTCCGGAGTTTAAGGAAATTAGACTCTGCGAGTTGCAAAAACCAAAAAGAAGGCCGACTTTGGAATGCATACCTCATTTTCATAATTTCTCTAAATTTCTAAACACGATTTAGGGCGGGCGAGTACTTTTTGGCCATCTCGAAATCTATCGGAAAGGGGAAACCATCGGTAGCGCTTATTAGACGCGAGTACGTATTTCTCCCTAAAGATTGGCATCCTACCGTAAGCGAAACGAAGAGAAGGAAGTGAAGGGGCACAACCATCCGTTCAACGAGAAGTGCGGTCCACACTGCCCGCGGAATGAGCATTACAGAGGACCAGTTAAGAAGCCAGACTTTTTCCACAGGAAGAAGCAGTAGCGGTCAGGCTCTTCCGCCCATTAGTCCGTCGCAGTGAA
The DNA here is from genome assembly GCA_027886785.1 of Nitrososphaerota archaeon. The sequence continues at coordinate 3,520 of JAPCJV010000157.1, forward strand.
GGTGGCAAAAACCCGTTCGTTATTTGACTGTGAGCTTGAAGGATACGGAAGCGCTTTGCCCATCCGTCCCTTTCGCTGTAATTGAGATCGAATATGTGCCTATGTGAGTTGTTGGAGAAATTTTTAGCGAAAGTTTGACGCTTACTCCCGACGGTGAATCGGCGATCGGATTGGAGGACCACGTGGCCTTTACCCCCGCGGGAAGGCCCTTTACCGATAGAGTAACCATCTGCGTCCCCCCAGTAATCTTTTCAGAAATTGCAATCATCGACCCCCTGCGAACAGAGCCCGAGGTGGGATTTTCAAAAATCGTTACATGAGGAAGAAAACTGGTGGGAGAAAAAGCTTCAAGTTCCCCCGTTGCCGATGTGCCCATCGTCGTTTCAAACACGATTCCGTTCGTGATCGAAGGAGCTCCCCACGTCCATAGAACGGTTCCAGATCCACCTCCACTTGTGTCGTGATGCGACCAGAGTATTGAACCATTGTAAGCATTTAGGGCATAGAGCGTGTGATTGCCATCCGAAGTATACACTACATCATTTGAGCTCGAAACCCCTCCGCTCAATCCGCCATTTGTAAAATTCATCGCCCAAACGATTTTTCCGCTAGAGGCGTTTACGGCAACGAGAGAAGAGTTCAAGTGATAACCGGGACACGAAGTAACAGAGAGCGTACAGTTTTGGGGTTTGTTTTGAGCTACCGTATAGATCATGTTGGTAACCGGATTAGCGGATGAGAAGGTGTTATCCCCTCCATCCATGCCCGGGAAAATTTTGGAGGGGGGAAACTCGCCCGCGGTTTCGTTGTCATTTTCATGGACCCCGACCTTGACTTTGTAAAACATCTTCCCGTTTGTAGCATTTAGAACAAAATAGTATCCGACCTTCCCTCCGGCGCCGATCACCTTTGCCTCCCCTGCAGATCCATTGATTTGAGTGGTGAAAAGTTGGATCGGCATGCCCTGGTCGTGATCATTCTGGTCGCCGGGAACTTCCTGGAAATACCAGACGAGCTTCCCGTCGGTCGAATTGAGTGCAACCACGCTGTCAGAATAGAGGTTAGGATAAGCGGTCGTCCCGTTGGTGTATGTGGGCACACGCGCCATTACCTCGGAGGGAGTATTTCCCGGTGAAGGATTGCCAGTCCCGAAATAAATTATCCCTGTTGAGGGGTCCACCGCCGGGACGTTCCACACTGCGCCACCCCCACAGGCACATCCATTTGTTCCGTTGGTGCCCCACGAAGTACCGTAAAAGGACTGGTTGCTGCTCGTAGTGATTGGAGAGGGGGGAACCGTGTAGAATGTCCACAACAACGCAAGTGTGGATTCGTTGAAAGCCCGGACAAGCCCGCGAGCGCCGTTGTCTCCTAGGGTTTCACCCACTATCACTTTTCCTTCAAAGACAAGCGGCGTAGCTTCAGCCCCCTGATAATTAGTCAGAGAGCCCTGAACGTTCTGTACTATTGAAACGCTCCCTATGACGGCTCCAGTTAGGGCATTCAACTTGAGCAGGAGATTCGAGAAGGTTCCCGCGAACACATTCCCGGCATCGATCGTTACACCCGATCTCGTCGAAATGCCCCCGGTGGCGTTGCTGGGTCCATCGTTCCAGATCAGTATTCCGGTGGTTTCGTTGACTGCATAAATCGAGGAAGAGCTGGTGACGTACACTATGCCATTGGAGACAACTGGCGTTCCACTCAAACCTCCAAGCTTATTTGATCCTAGTTTCAGAGACCATCTCAATGCTAGTGTCCCTACGTTTGACGCATTGATCAGGGACTGGTTACTGTATCCCGTGTTTTGCTGATTTTGGTTTTGAAACGACCACGATGCGTCACCCGGAATATGCTGTTGGAGTTGAATCCTCGACCCTAGTCCGAAAGCCGACAAGTAAGAAGGAAACAGGAAAGGTGTCGTTATGATTGAGAAGAATAATAATAACAAAATA
>JAPCJV010000158.1 GCA_027886785.1 Nitrososphaerota archaeon
CATGGGGAGAAGAATCCCTTTGAGCTCTTTCTGATTGGGTCGCACGTTCGGTGCCTCAAAGGATCTTACACCAGGAATTTGAGCCCCGTTAACCTGCGATGTCCCGGATTTTTCTGTCAGAAAGGTAGTGAGCTCATTTGAAACCGGAATTGCCCCTTTTTCAGCCAAATAGAGAAAGAATTTGGCTGCGTTGACAGCCTTGTCCCTGGTGAAGGAGTACTTGCGAATAAAAAAATTGACAAGATCATCTGGAACCGCTCTTTCAATCTTCACTTCCCCGAAAAGATCTTTGTACGACTCCTGAGCTATTTCTTGAAAAGCCCTCTTTTGCTCTTCCCCCACCATGTTGAGCGTGGGTAGCAGCTGAGTAGGTTTACCCTGCTCATCCACCACATGCAAGAACTTGAGCTGAGCTAATAATTTTCCTTCATTGCTCGGTGCGATTTGGCTAACAAAGGACGCGTCAATGACAGAAGGATTTTGCCTTTGGATGACCGCCAGAAATCTCTCAAACCAAAATCGAGATGTATTCCTAGCCGGTGGATTCCTGCGACCCTGAGTCGTCGCGACTGATAGTTTGTTAGCCCCTTCCATCAGGACTCCCTGCGCGTTATTCCCATTCGATACAGGTTCGGCTTCAAATTGGCTGACTGTCATTGTTGGAGGGCTTACTGCAAAGTTACAGTAATTTATACCTTCCGCTGGAAGGATCTTTAGGACAAACTTTCGCAATCTATTCCGTGAGAATAACGAACTGTTTGCTTTCAGGAATGCTGGGTCCTACCCGTCCCTTGAGATATTTATCGAATTCCCTATTTTCGTAACGCTCTTCAGACTTTGGTTCTTCTGAAGAATGTCTTATCGAGAAAGTACACTTAAACCCCTCCGGCGAATAATTCAATTATCCGGTCATGAGTCAGGTTTTTCCCGAGCCGACGGTTGGTGGTTTGATTCAACGAGAGGACGGTTCGGTTCTTTTATGCGAATCCCACAAGTGGCCCGGGCTATACACAGTCCCCGGAGGTCACGTTGAGCTCGGAGAGACCTGTGAGGAAGCTCTGGTGCGAGAGATCAGAGAAGAAGTGGGTCTAAACATCGTCGTTAAAGACCTCCTCTCAATTCAGCAGGTGATCTATCCGAAGGAGTTTTGGAAACGCGCGCACTTTATTTTTTTTGACTATCTGTGCGCCGTGGAAGGAAATCAGACCCCTAATGTGGACTCCTATGAAATTCAAAGTACGATCTGGGTAACTCCTACGGACGCTCTAAAGCTAAACATAGATCGGTATTTGAAGCACTTCATTGCAAGACTGCTGGACAGATCCACCCCCTTCATTGTTTCATGGAAGTGAAGCCCGTATCCACGGTCGATACAAGACACAAATCATATTTCGAGATATGATTTCAAATTCTTGAAAAGGAGGAAAGTGAAAACCCTTTGGTAAAGGATGATAAGAATGAAGTTCAATCTCTCGATGACGCGAGTTTCAAAGCATTCGTCGTCCAGCTTATTCTGTCTAGAAATACGGAGAAGGCTGTCGAGTTAATAAGCCAGAAGTTCCACGTCAGGACGCCTAAATTGGGAATCGGCCACACTAAGGGCAAGAAGATTGCCCTTGCCGTGTACTCCGTAGCTGCAAATTCAATCTCATTTTCCGATCAAGATCAATTTTTCGATCCTTTCGTAGTCTTGCATGAGATGTATCATTGCCTTAGATCGACTTCGGGCAATCATCGCGGGACAGAAAAAAACGCGGACAAGTTCGCCCTTGATTTCATAGCCGAGTACAACAAGAAGATAATGGGTGCTGGCCTTCCCTTTTCGCCGAACCCCTCGACAAGGGTGGATTGATGGATTTCTTCGCGGTTATTGCGGTTGTGGCGATAGCGATTCTTGCAATTGCAGAGATTATGGTGGCGCATCAAAAATCCCAAATGAAAAAGGAATTCCTTCGCGAGCTGGAGAAGCGAGACAGCGAGAAGCAAAATCACCTTCCCAAGTCTATCGAGAAGGAAAAAATCCAAACCTAATACGGTCCCCTTCCTTTCGGTACTCGTGGTATTGATACTGCACTAGTGCAGTAGTCTTTATAGCAAAGAGTCCTTTCATTCAGACAGCTTTTGTCTTCTTTGTCTTGGTTTGTGCCCAAGGAAGTCTTAGAGAACGCTAATTGGAGATCCAAGATCGTAATTGAGAGACCCACAGCAGAGATGTGTCTTGCCTGTCGTGGAGCGAAACTACTTTGCGGAAAGCCAAAGTGCCCTATTTTGACAAAAGCCGAAGGATTTGGAAAACATGCAAAGTCACTCTTGAGTTCAGATATCATTGAAGGTTCCTCTCCACCGGGAGTCTTCGTGGGGCGTTTCGGGTATCCGAACGTTTTCATCGGTCCTATGGTACCAGCAATTCATGGAGACACGGAATATTTGGATACTCCTGAAATGTGGAAGGGGAGGACCATCGAGGAAATTGTAGATTATCGGTACAGCTTGGTTCGCGGATGTACGAGAGCCAGCATCTTCGAGGCGCAGGCTGGATCTCGTTTAGTTGAGGACTTGCAGGAGATCGCCATGTCGAGTAAACCTGCAGACTCTGAATTGATTCTCTTGAAAAAACCCGTGAACAGAATTTCCTTCAGCGAAAACAGCCAGCCGTTTGGGCCCAGCGCCCCGATGAAACAATTCAAAGCTTCAGGGAATATTTCTGTAGATCGAAGAATTGAGAAAGCGTACTACGACAAAGACTTGAAAGCTTCCGACGCCATTTTTCAGCTGTACCTAGAAGGAGTACTTTTTTCCAAGCTGGAGAAATCCTTCTCCGTCGGCGTCTTCGGTGAAAAGAAAAAGAGGAAACTAGTTCCAACGAGATGGAGCATAACTGCGGTCGATAGCAATCTCTCCCTTAGACTGATTGACGAAATCAAAGATTACGAAACTATCGATGAATTCCGCGTGTATGTCTACTCTAATCTGGATAACGTGTACGTAAGTATCCTGACACCGGAGAAATGGAACTATGAATGGATTGAAGCCTGGCATTCCGGAACTGCTTGGAACAAGTACGGATCCAGACCAGAAATGATCGGAGATTTTGAAGGGTACTATGGCAGGAAAACTTACGCAAAACCGGGGGGCTGTTATTATTCTACTCGATTTGCTGTTGCCGAATATCTTTCCCGTGAACTAAGACAGGCGGGCGCAATCATGCTTCGGGAAATCCATCCAGGGTACATCCTGCCTGTCGGAGTGTGGAACGTCCGCGAGAGCATCAGGACCCTGCTGTTGGGAGGATATCGAAGCTTCGACACATTAGCTCAGGCGCTGGAGTTTGCCTGCACCAATTTTCTGATTCGAAAACCCTTTTGGATTGAGAGCTCGGAGCTTCTAAAACGCGGTTTTCAACAAAGAAAGATAACGGAGTTCAACTGAAATTTCTGGACCTTGGTGGCAACGTTCATAATGGTGCTTGGATGGAAGTTTCAAAAGATGCCTCATCCTCCTGCCGCTTTGGGCCTTTAGCACTTGGAAACTCTGATCAGGAATGCAAAAAGAAATCCAGCGTGTGGCTCAGGATCAGTACGAAAAGGAGCCACTGGGGACTACAGCTTGGAGGAGCCTTTCTGATACTTACAGAATAGTCTACACTTACGTCATGTCCGATCTTCGGCAATATGGTTTGACGCCTCCTCAATACTCCGTTCTTAGAGCCATTGGGAAGTCCAAGTCCAAGGATCTGACGATGAGTGAAATCGGGAAAGAAATGTTTGTCACTTTCGCGAATATCACCACTATTGTGGACAACCTCGAAAAACGCAATTACGCGCTAAGGCTCAGGGTCCCGAGTGATCGCAGGTTGGTGAAAGTTAGGCTTACATCGACTGGTTCAAAATTGTTCAAACGAATTAACGGAGCGCATCGATTGCAGGTCGCAAGATTGATGCAAGTTCTGAGCGATAGTGATCTTAAGAATCTGCTGGATTACACAACGAAGATCAGAGCCAGCGTAAACACCAAAGCTCGGACTAAATAAGGAAAAAAGGAGTACCCGGGAGCGTGTCCCCCGGGTAAATCTTCAAAAGTTTGCGACTAGTAAGTTTGTCGGCTATCTCTTTCTCGATTTAGAGCGCTTTGCAGAACTGGAACTCTTCCCAGAAGATTTAGGCTTCGCCTTCTTTTGGGCAACATAGCACTTGCGAGGAGTGTGTCTCTTTTTCTCGTTATGTCTGTAGACAAGATAGGTGTAATTTTTCCCGCTCTTTCCTTTTATTACAAATTTATACGGTTTCCACGCTTTCTTACCGCATTTTGGGCATATGGTTACCATTTTAGGGCAAAGAATAATGGAGACTTCTTCAAATATATTGTTTATCCTTCCGCGAGGAAATCAGATGAATTTGTTCGACGCTGCGATAATTTTCTTTTGCGATGCCCGATTGCCTAAATCCTAAAAAATATTCAACGAATGCCTAAATATTCTCAATACCTTTGTGGTGTTCCAAATTCGACAGAGTGAGAAGGGGCATGCCGCCTAAAAAATTCTCCCTCTAAAACGGGTTGTTATTACGCAAATTCGGGGCAAACGGGGTCGTACTGGTCGAAAGATCGTTTTCAAAATTGCATTATGTTTCTTTAAACCTTAAATATTCCGGAGTACCAACATAGGGCCAGACTAAATTAAGAGCCCCTGTTTAGCAACGACAGACCGACGTGACGATTTTTTGAAAACCTAGCTCATTAATCGTAAGCCTTGGTTTGCCTCAAATCAGAGGCTCCAGAATTGAAAGTGGGCGATTTGACCGCCATAGCGGGTGCAGGGAAGATAAGGGGTTTAGAAAACCGAAGCTCTTTTTCTGTTTACCACATTCAGTCAAATTTAGCAAAAATCAAACAAAAAAAGTGAGAAAAGAAGAATGCAAACGAATACGATGGAAGAAGCGACAACACAGACTTTTGATTCGCTTCCATTAAAGCCTGAAATCCTGCGTAGTCTGCGCGAGATCGGATACAAGTCGATGTTTCCCATCCAGGCAGAGGCGATTCCGCCTCTCATGGAAGGAAAGGACGTCATAGGACAAGCCCATACTGGTTCGGGGAAGACTGCCGCTTATGCCCTTCCGATCATCGATAAAATCGACGGAAGCAAGCAGTACGTGCAGGCACTTGTGGTTGTCCCTACGAGAGAACTGGCGATGCAGGTAACTGATGAATTCAACAAGCTATCGAAGTATCTGAACGTTAAAGCATACTCAATTTATGGCGGTCAAGCCATTACGCCCCAAATCGAAAGATTGCGTAAGAAGACACCCCAGATAATAGTTGCGACCCCGGGAAGGTTGATAGATCATATAGAGCGTGGAACGATTGATCTGCTAGATGTGCGGTTTGTCGTTCTGGACGAAGCCGACAGGATGCTGGACATGGGATTTATCGATGACGTCGACTACATAATGAAGAAACTTCCCAACGACG
>JAPCJV010000159.1 GCA_027886785.1 Nitrososphaerota archaeon
CGAGGGTCGCAAGAACGATCGCCACTCCGGCTAGACCGATGGGAATGTTGACGTAGAACACCCACCGCCACGAGGCATACTGCACAATTGCACTGCCCAGGAGGGGTCCCGCGACAACTGCAATCCCGAAGACTCCGGATAAAGCACCGACCACCCGGGCGCGAGTCTTTGGTGGAAACACGACCGCCACGATTGCGATCCCGACGGGGAAAAATCCCCCGCTGCCGAATCCCTGAATCGCTCGAAAGATGATGAGCTCCGAAAGATTCTGGCTGAGTCCGGAGAGAATTGAGCCGATCATAAACACTGCGAGCCCCAGCAGGAACACGTTGCGCCGGCTAAAGAGATCCGAGAGCTTCGCGAAGATGGGAATGCTCGCGGTGGAAGCGATCACATACGCACTGATGACGAAAGTCCCGCTGTTCGGCGCGCTAAACTCCGCAAGAATTCTAGGAAGAGCAGTAAGTGCAACAAAGTTGTCCAGCGCACCCATCAGAAGAGCAAGCAGGATTCCAAGTGTGACCAGAAGCTCGAATCTGGGATTCGGGGCTTTTGGAGACGCGTTTGCGATGGACTGTTCCGTGGTTAAGGGAACAGAATTATCAGTAGAGCGACTCATTAGTTTTCGTGCCTTTTTTCCATGCTCCTCTACTAAGGTTATCCAGTACCCTTAGAGAAGCGGAACTAGAGCCAGAAACGGACTTTATGACTCAAGACCTGCTGTCTACGTAAATGGAATCTCCCTTCAATTCAACACTATACATTTTCAGAGGAAGAATTTCAATATCGGAGACGATCTCCGCAGTCTTCTGAAACATCGCTATCATTTCCGGTGGCAGTTTCTGCATTAGATCTGGAGGCATGCCGAGGCTTATTCCGGCGACATTTTCTCCCGTTTTCACGTCGAACTTTGCCCGATGGAGGGGACAGGTGACAAGTTCTCCGTCCAGAGTCCCGAGAGAAAGACTAGCCCTCTGATGTCCGCAGCTATCCTGGGTGGCGTAGATCTTACCGTTCACGTTGGATAATAGGATGTGGGTGTCAAAAGCGTTCACACGTTTCATAGAACCTTCCGGGATTTCGCTTAGTTTTGCAACTTCGATCGGCATTTACTATCGTATATCCGATATATGATATCCAATATAACATTATCGCGAACATCGGGATATTAGATAAGTTGACGACGGGGAGAGAATTGTTTTCATTTAGCGCCGGACTCGGACCTGCATCACTCGCTCCACATCATCAGCGCGAGCCTTGGGCGGTTTCAAGAGCAGGAATCCTTTCGGAGTCGAGTAGATAATTGGATCATGTGCTTTGATCAAACTCATGAAAATATCCATGTGTCCCGATCTCAGCATCTCGATCACGTTAAAAGCACAGATGCCCACGGCAGAAAAGAAAAACCTCGTATGCAACGCTTTTTCGTACGCAACCATCTCCTCCACCAAATTATGTTTGAAAAAACACGACATTTCAGCAGCGGCTCTCAACCCAGAAAAGCCGTTTGCTTTGCAAGAATCCACCATATTGGAGAATTTTCCTATGATTTCGGGGATTTTCACTTGTCCGCCTACAATGTAGACTTCGTCGTAATTGGCAATTGTTAATCGCTGATTTCCCCTTACAGTGTTCGCATCCAGCCCGAATTCAATCATTTTTCTACGGATTTGCTCTGGAGTTTCTTCAGAACACACATACGCCAGGCCCTGCTTGTTCTGTCCGTACTTCAGATGACTGAAAAGTAATTCCCGTTTAGCTTCTTGATTATCGTAGAAGAATACCGCGTGAGTCCCCGGCTCAAAGAATGTCAGAAAATCAATAAGGTCGTTACTAAGCAAATCCCAGGATGGTGTAATTGTCTCAAATTGGAATCTATTTTGTGTTCAGATTTTCAACTCCATATTCAGACTACTTTCAATCGGAGGTGGCTCTTGCATTCGCAACATTCACAGAGGAGTTGATGTCTTCGACTCTTCTGTTTTAGATAAAGAATGTTCTACCCGGTGTGGGGGAGGAGAAACCTTTGCCGAAATCAGCTGGAGGACCAGGGCGATGACATTGAACGCGAGCGATGCTATTACCAGGCCAGAGAATGAAAAACCGGAAAGAACCAGTCCTCCGACGGCTGACCCGATAGCTCCTCCGGCGTACACAAATGAGTTGTTGAGCGACAGGATGATGCTGGATGCCTGTGATGCAAATGAAAGGATGCGAGATTGCTGGGGAACGAAAAACATCCATGTCAGCAAGCCGAACAAAAACATCGCGCCCGACACACCGATCACGGATAATGAAACAAGAGGTATTGCTACAAGCAAGGGCGTTCTCAAAATGAGCGAAAGAGTTCCAGTCTGCAGCGAGCCGAAGCGATCGGATCCGTAGCCTCCGAAAACGTTGCCCGCCACGCTTCCGATCCCCACAATAAGCAGGATCGCACTTACTGCCGTACCGCTTAGATTCGAGTAGTGAGTCACCAGGGGCGCCAAAAATGTGTAAAAGGAAAAGCTGCTCACACCCCATATTCCTGCAATGGCGAGCGAAAGACCGATCCTTGGCTTGAGGATCGGAGAAAGTCTTGCCCTAAAACCAACGTACTTTGATCCGCTGATCGAAGGAAAGATTGCAATTAGAGCTATCAGCGAAATAAGCCCGAGACCCATCACGAGCCAGAAGGTCGTTCTCCATCCGAAAACTTCTCCCACAAACGAGCCGATAGGAACTCCTATCACGGAGGAAACTGTGAAACCCGACACGACCACGGCGAGAGCTTTGCCGCGTGATTCTTCGGACACTAACAGCGAGGCCGTGGCGTACGCGGTTGGTGTGAACGCCGAAGCTCCGACGGCCGTGACGATTCGAGCAAGCATCAATAAATTGTAGTTTGGTGCAAGGGCGGAAAATGCATTCCCTATAGTAAAAAGAGAAAGAGCACTGATGAGCAAAAAGCGTCTGTTGACGGTTGAAGAAATGATCGCAAGAATGGGTGATGCAATCGCGTAGGTGATCGTGAACACTGTTACCAGCAGGCCCGTGGCGGCAACCGAAACCGATAGTTCGTTTGCAATGACGGGAAGTATTCCTGCGATAACGAGGATGTCGGTACCAGCGGCAAAGGTTCCAAGAGTGAGCATCCAGATGCTTAGTTTCATCACTATCTTCTGGTTGGACTTTTGATTATGTGTGCACTTGACCGTTGTGCCGTCCTACGCCCGATAATTGACTCGTCATATGACGAGTTGCTTTCCCAGCATAGGACGGGTAGATCAACTTATACTCGAAGACTGCAACTGACCCTCGCCCCGGGGTTAAGATTTGACAGTTTACGAGGTCGCCTTTAAGATACAGAGGGATTCGCCCACTTACCAGGTATCGCAGCGTTTTCCGGAGCTTACCATAGCCACGTGGTGCAACAAAGAAAGGGACGTAATCGAACTTTCCTGCGATGATGATCCTGAGGACTTTCAAGAGCTGCATGAAAGCATTCCCGTACTCCGACGAGCGCTGGCCGTGAAGATAATGCGAAAAACACTTTCCGGGCGGAGCGCCCAGCTTGTTACTGAAGCCTGCAGCTGTCGGGGAGAAGCGACCTCTACACCTTCATTGATTGAGAAAAATAATTGCCTGAAGATCGACCCTGTCTTCCTTAGACGCGGATCGGCGTGGTACCGCATTCTTGCTTTTCAGCAGTCAGACATCAAGAATCTGTTAGATCAGCTGGAAAAGCTGGCCCCGCTCAAGATTATTTACAGGCGCACGTTGGCCGCAAAACCGATCAAGGATACATTCGTAATTTCTGCAAGTAGCATGCTTGGCGGTCTGACGAAAAAACAATCGATCGCCCTGCTCGTTGCCCTCTCCCGCGGGTACTACGATGTCCCCAAGAGGATCTCGACCGGGGAGATCGCGGCAGGGCTCGGCCTGCCAAGAACTACCTTCGAGGAACACCTGCGAAAGGCCGAGAGCAAGGCGCTGAAAGCTTTCATGCCATTGCTCCAATTTGCTGGATCGACAAAAATCCCCAACGTACCTAGGGGAGAACAACAGGAAGCCATTCCGACCATCGCACCCTGAGACTTTCGCGCTGCCTGCTGACTTCACGGACAATATTTCACAAAAGTGTCCCAAATCCCGCAGACCATTAGGGGCGGGTTAAACAACTTCGCGTGCTCTCTTGCCCTCTACAAGAGATGTACCAAATGGTCACTATCGAAGCAAATCGCGAAATAAACGCCCCAGTAGAAAACGTATGGAAAGTTGTCTCGGACGTAGACAAGGATCCAAACTACTGGAGCGGTCTTTCCTCGATACGAAATCTGAGGAAAGAGGGTAACGTAATTGAAAGAGAGGTAGTTGTGGGTTTCTTCAACCACAGGGCAAAGCAAACGATCACCCTTAACCCCAAACAATCGGTGGAGCTTTCCATGACGAAGGGGCCGATGATTGGAAAAAGGGTGTTGAATCTCGCTTCCGTTTCTGGGACTGCGAAAACCAGGCTCGACGTGAAGTGGGATTTTGAGTCTTCAGGAATTCCCGTCTTTGCCCGATCGTTTGTGAAGGGACGGATCGAGGACACGACGAAAGAAGCGCTCGACAAGATTGCCAGTGCTGCCGAGAGGTAACCAAAAATGCAGCACAATGAAACTTCAGGCAATGCTCTAGTTCAAAGCATAGCCGTGGTGGGACTCCTCGTCGGCGTGGGGGCTCTGCTTGTCGTTCTATCCCTTCTGATTGGACAAACGACGGGAATAGAGACCTCATACTTCCCGTTGTACTTCCACTCGTTTTTCGGATGGATCTGGATTCCCTTTTTGATCTTCGGGGCGTTCTTTCTCCTTCGCTGGTACTGGTGGTCTGGAGGACGTGGCAGGTCCCAATACGGTTACAGCGCCTACGAGATCCTCAGGGAAAGGTTCGCAAAAGGGGAGCTCACGAAAGAGGAGTTCGAGCAGATGAAGCTCGAATTGGAGAAACCGAGGTGAAGAAGTAAAATGAATACTAAACCTTCAACAAAAGGGATCTCTACGATCTTGGTTGTCATAGTCATCGCAGCAGTAATCGCAATCGCTGCAGGAGCCACTTTTTACCTCACCTCATCTTCGTCTTCGCCTAATTCTAGCTCCTGTGCGAATAGCAGTTCTTCAACAGGAAGCTCGCCCATAGCGATCTCTATCACAACCGGTGCGGGAAGTCCCTCTGGTGCTCCCGGATATGCTCTTGACAGCGTCACTCTGGTTGTCGGGATCAACAATACGGTAATTTTTACCAACAATGATTCGGCGGCACACACCGTTACGTCTTCGAATGCTCCAGCATGCGGATCGTTCGATTCCGGAAACATGGGTCACGGCCAGACATACACCCACACCTTTACCGTGCCGGGCACATACAAGTACTACTGCAAGTATCACGGCTGGATGAGCGGAACAATCCAGGTGAAGAGCTCA